>JASLSL010000248.1 GCA_030743445.1 Alphaproteobacteria bacterium | reverse complement strand
CAGCCGGCCGGTCGTCGACCTGGGTGCCTAGGGCCGATCTGAAAGCGAGCGATCCCGTGTCCGCCAAACCCAAACAAGCCAGTGCGATGTCCGACGACACCCTCGATGCGGTGATCGTCGGCGCCGGGTTCGCCGGGCTCTACATGCTCCATCGCCTGCGGGCGATGGGGTTCTCGGCGCGCGTCCTCGAGGCCGGCAGCGGCGTCGGGGGAACCTGGTACTGGAACCGCTATCCCGGCGCCCGGTGCGACGTCGAGAGCATGGAGTACTCCTATCAGTTCTCCGAGGAATTGCAGCAGGAGTGGGAATGGTCCGAGCGCTATTCCCCGCAACCGGAAATCCTGCGATATGCGAACCATGTTGCCGACCGGTTCGACCTGCGGCGCGACATCACCTTCGACACCCGCGTGGAATCGGCGACCTTCGACGAGGCGGCCGGGCACTGGATCGTCCGGACCGACGGCGGCGAGCAAATATCGGCGACCCACTGCGTCATGGCGACCGGCTGCCTCTCCTCGCCCAACAAGCCCTGGTTCGAGGGTCTCGACAGCTATAAGGGGGCGACCTACCACACCGGCGAATGGCCGCATGAGGGCGTCGATTTCGCCGGCATGCGCGTTGGCGTCATCGGGACCGGTTCGTCGGCGATCCAATCGATTTCGATCATCGCGGAGCAGGCGGCGCATCTGACGGTATTCCAGCGGACCCCGAACTTCTCGGTGCCGGCGCACAACGCGCCGCTCGACCCCCAGGACCAGCAAGAGATCAAGGCGGACTATCCACGCTTGCGCGCACTCGGCAAGCACAACGTGGCTGGGCTGTGGCGGCGGATGAGCGACGACCTGGCCCTCGAGGCATCGCCCGAGGAACGGCAACGGGAATTCGAGACCCGATGGGCGGTTGGCGGCCTGCAGTTCCGCGGCGCGTTCGCGGACCTCATTGTCGAGAGGGAGGCGAACCGGATGGTGGCGGAATTCATCCGCGACAAGATCCGCGCCATGGTCCAGGACCCCGCAGTGGCGGATTTGCTGTGCCCGACCTCGCTGTTCGGCTGCAAGCGGGTCTGCGTCGACACCGGGTACTACGAGACCTACAACCGTCCGAACATAACCCTGGTCGACGTCAGCCAGACGCCGATCGAGGCGATCACGCCGGACGGCCTGACCGTGGGCGGCGAGGCCTATGGGTTCGACGCGATCGTGTTCGCCACCGGGTTCGACGCCATGACCGGCGCGTTGCAGCGAATAGATATCCGCGGCACCGGCGGCCGGTCGCTCAACGAGAAGTGGGTCGAGGGCCCGCGCACATATCTCGGCCTCGCGATGGCGGGCTTCCCCAATCTCTTCACCATCACCGGGCCCGGCAGTCCCTCGGTGCTGACCAACATGCTTCCCTCGATCGAGCAGCACGTCGAATGGATCGCCGACTGCATGGCGTATTTGCGCGATGGCGGCATGGTGCGGATCGAGGCGACCGGGGAAGCCGAAGACGCCTGGGTCGCCCACGTCCACGACGTCGCCCACACCACGCTCTATCCGTTCGCCGACTCGTGGTACCTCGGCGCCAACGTGCCCGGCAAGCCGCGCGTCTTCATGCCCTATATCGGGTTTCCGCCTTACGTGCGGAAATGCGACGAGGTCGCGGCCAACGGCTACCAGGGCTTCACCCTGACGCCTGCGTTGGAAGCCGTGGCTGGTTAAGGCAAAATCTCGCTCCCTGGCCTGTTTTCTTAGGGTGAGCCATGGCACTCGAAGTCATCGGCGATTCGATCTGGCTGGTTGAAGGCGATGTCGTCGATTTCTATGGCTTCCCCTATCCGACACGCAGCGTGATCGTTCGGTTGTAAACAGGCAATCTTTGGATTTGGTCACCGATACGGTTGGCGCCGGACCTAAAGGCGGAAATCGACGCGCTCGGGCCGGTCGGCCACCTGGCGAGCCCGAACAAGATCCATCATCTTTTTCTCGCGGAATGGAAGGACGCCTATCCGGCGGCGAAGCTGTGGGGGCCGCAGTCGACGATCCGGAAGCGTAGCGACCTGAATTTCCAGCCGGCGCTGACCGACACGCCACCGTCCGAATGGGCGGGCAATATCGACCAGGCCTGGTTCAGGGGGTCGCCGGCGCTGGACGAGATCGTGTTTTTCCACCTCTTGTCGCGTACCGCGATCATCGCCGACCTGTCAGAGAACTTCAGCGACGAATTCTTGGCCGCACATTGGCGCGGGTGGCAGCGGGTGCTCGCCAGGCTCTGGAAAATCACCGTGGGTTACGGCTACGCCCCGCTCGAATGGCGTCTTTCCTGGTTTGATCGTCGCCCGGCGCGCCAGGCGCTGGCGAAGATGTTATCGTGGCAACCGGAGCGCGTGGTGATGGCCCATGGCGAGTGGCAACGGGACGGGGGACAGGCCTATCTCGAACGCGCCTTCGCGTGGCTCGGGCCGGGGTCGAACGCCCCCTAACCGTTCAGCACCCGGATCGGGTCGCCGGCGATGAAGGCGGCGATGTCCTCGGCCGCCTGGTTGTACATCTGGCCCAAATTCTCCGCCGTGACGTAGCCCATGTGCGGGGTCAGCAGCGCGTTGTCGAGGCCGCGCAGCGGATGGTCGGCGGGTGCGGGCTCGACATCGTAGACGTCGACCGCGGCCCCGGCGATCCGGTTCTCGCGCAAGGCGTCGACCAGTGCCGCGGTGTCGACGATCGGCCCGCGCGAGGTGTTGACGAGGTAGGCCGTCGGCTTCATCCGGGCGATTTCCGCCGCGCCGATCAGGCCGCGCGTGCGGTCGGCGAGGATCAGGTGGATCGAGATCACGTCGGCCTTGGCCATCAGCTCGTCCTTCTCGACCCGCCGGGCGCCGCATTCGGCGGCGCGCTCTTGCGTCAGGTTCTGGCTCCAGGCGATGACCTCCATGCCGAAGGCGTTGCCGACCTTGGCGACCTGGCTGCCGAGCCTGCCGAGGCCGACCACACCGAGGGTCTTGCCGAGCAAATCGTTGTCGAGCTCGACCTGCCACTGGCCGCCGTGCATCGCCTGGTTCTGCACCGGGATGTTGCGGTAGAGGCCGAGGATCAGCGCCCAGGCGAGCTCGGCCGTCGCGTGGCCCATCGATTCCGTGCCCGAGACGACGACGCCGGCCTTTTTTGCCGCCTCCATGTCGAACGAGAAGTTGCGCATGCCGGTGGTGATCAAGAGTTTAAGGTTCGGCAAGCGCTCTATCAGGCTCGCCGGAAACGGTGTGCGCTCGCGCATGCCGACGATCGCCTCGAAGTCCTGAAGTGCCGAGGCGGCCGCGTTCTCGTAGGCGAACGGCTCGTTGAACACCGTGATCTCGGCCTTGCCCTCGATCGGGCTCCAATTGCCGACTTCGAACGCCGCGTTGAAATAGTCGTCGAGAATCGCCACGCGCATGGCCGTTCCCCCCTGTTCGTTGAATTCCGGCACAGTTTTCGCATCGAAATCCGGGCGCTTCAAGGCCAGTCTCGGGGCCGGTTTCGACGGCTGCGTTATCGACGCCCCGGGGGAATTGTCCTAAGGTTTCACAAGCGCTAGCCAAGGGAGAACCCGATGAAGAAATTGGCTGTGATGATTGCGCTGCCCCTATTGCTCGCCGCCTGCGATAACCCGTGGCTCGATTATCGCACCGGCGAACGCGACGCGCTCGTCAAGGGTTGGTACGCGCGCGAGAATCCGCCCGGACTGGTGCCGATCTACTGCTACAAGACGCTCGCCGAGCTGGAGTGTTTCGACAAGCCCCGCGAGAACGACGAACGCCAGGCCGTGTGGACCTACCGCGCGGCGGACAGGTGACGCGGCGCGGCCCAGCGACACCATCGACGCGGCGCATCGGCGCCGCCCTTCTCACCATGCTGACTCTGGGCTCGGCGACCGCCGGGGCCCAGAGCCCGGCGGTCGTTCCCGAGAGCAACTACTACTACGGCATCTACCGCAAGTCGGCCGAGGCCGGCGACGCCAAGGCGCAATTCTTCCTCGGCCTGCTGCACGAGCGCGGGCTCGACGGCGTGCCCGACCTCGCCTCGGCACTCCACTGGTTCGGCAAGGCGGCGGGGCAAGGGCATCGCGAGGCGCAATACAAGATCGGCCTGATGTACCACTACGGCCGTGGTGTCGGCCGCGACGTCCAGGTGGCGGTGAAGTGGTACCGGGCGGCGGCCGACCAGGGCCTTGCGGAGGCCCAGTACAATCTCGGTTATATGTACGAAAACGGGTCCGGGATCGAACGCGACGCGGCCCGGGCCGTGGCCTGGTACCGGCGCGCGGCGATCCAGGGCGTCGGCGCGGCGCTCTTCAACCTCGGCGTCCTCTACGCCAAGGGCAACGGCATCGAGCGCAACTTGGCCCAGGCTTGGCTGTGGCTCAGCCTCGCCGCCGAGACCGGCGACAAGAGTGCCGCCCGGATGCGCGACGAGCTGGCGATCGAAATGGACAAGGATAAGCTCGAGGAGGCCCGCCGCCTGTTGGCCGATTGGCACAAGAGCGGATAGGTCGGACAACGAAAAAGCCGGCGCCGCGGCGCCGGCCCTGCTGGAACCGGGCGGGAAATGTCCCGCGCTTAAATCTGAATATCGACGAGGCCGCCGAGCGGTTGTCCCTGATCGCCGGCCTGCGGCGGCGGGGCGATGGCGCCCGCGGTTGGCGTCGGCGCCGCGGTCGCAGCGCCGGCCGAGCCGGGATCGCCCGCAGTCGTCGTTTGCGCCAAACTGGCCGAACTCGCCGCGTTGCTGATCTGGGTCGCCTGGAACAGGGTGCCTGCAGAGATCGCGCCGAGCCGCTTGTCGACGATCGCACTGACGTCGTTGGTCTCGGCGGCCTCGACGTCGGCGCCGGCGACGAACCGCAACGGTTCACCGGTGTCGGGATCGGGTCCGAACTTCGAGGTAAACGCCGCACGCGTCAGCCCAACGCCGATCGCAGACGCACCGGTCAGCGGCGTCTCGATAGGAGGCTGAGCTTGCGCGGGTCTGGCGCTTCCTTCGCCCGCGCCGGTCAGCGGATTGGAAGCACTTACTACCATAATGAACGTAACTTGCGCTCATTGACCCCTTATTTCAAGGCCTTATGACGATTCGTCACAGATCGGGACTATCTCGCGGACCGGCGATTCAGCGCTCTGCCTTGCCTAGCCTGCTTTTCCGCCAGGCGATATGGGCCGCGCCGGCGAAAATATTTATCTCGCCAAGCCAGGTGAACAAATCGGGAATCTAGGTGAAAAACAGGAATCCGAGCGCCGCCGCACCGGGATAATCGGACACCGCGTAGAAACTGGTTTGCAAATTATTGTGAGGGTTCCTAAAACACGGTCGTCATTCCGGGTGCGGGGCTGTAGTGTGGCGCGCTCCGCCGGGCCGTTCGGCCGGGAACTCAATAAATTCAGACGCGCAGCGAAGGGGAGGTTAATGAACATGCCGAAGAGCGATATCGAAATCGCCCGCGAAGCGAAGATGAAACCGATCGGCGAGATCGCCGAACGGCTCAACATCCCGCAGGACGCGCTTTATCAATTCGGGCCGAGCAAAGCCAAGATTTCCTTCGACCACATCGACACTCTATCGCGCAAGCGCAACGGCAAGCTGATCCTGGTCACCGCGATCACGCCGACACCGGCCGGCGAGGGCAAGACGACGATGACCGTCGGGCTCGGCGACGGTCTCAACCGGATCGGCAAGAACGCCGGCATTTGCCTGCGCGAGCCGAGCCTGGGCCCGTGCTTCGGCATGAAGGGCGGGGCGGCCGGCGGCGGATACGCCCAGGTCGTGCCGATGGAGGACATCAACCTCCACTTCACCGGCGACATGCACGCGATCGGCACCGCCCACAATTTGCTCGCGGCGATGGTCGACAACCACATCTACTGGGGCGCCAAGAGCGGGCTCGACCTGCGCCGGGTTTCCTGGCGCCGGGTCGTCGACATGAACGATCGTGCGCTGCGCGACGTGACCGTGGCGAAGGGCGGGGTCCCCAACGGCTTCCCGCGCGAGACCGGCTTCGACATCACCGTGGCCTCCGAGATCATGGCGATCTTTTGCCTCGCCACCGACCTCAAGGACCTCAACCGCCGGCTCAACAACATCGTCGTTGGCCAGACCCGGGACCGCCGGCCGGTCACCGTGAAGCAGATCAAGGCGGCGGGCTCGATGACCGCATTGCTGCGCGACACGCTGATGCCGAACCTGGTGCAGACGCTCGAGCACAACCCGGCCTTTATCCACGGCGGTCCGTTCGCCAACATCGCGCATGGCTGCAACTCGGCGATCGCCACCAAGACGATGATGAAGCTGGTCGACTACACCGTCACCGAGGCCGGCTTCGGCGCCGATCTCGGGGCCGAGAAATTCTTCGACATCAAGTGCCGCAAGGCCGGGTTGAAGCCCGACTGCGTGGTGTTGGTCGCAACCGTGCGCGCCCTGAAGATGCACGGCGGCGTCGCCCGCGCCGACTTGGGCCGGGAGAACGTCAAGGCGGTCAAGGACGGGCTCGCCAACCTCGAGCGCCACGTCCGGAACATCAAGAAGTTCGGCGTGCCGGTGGTGGTCGGGATCAACGAGTTCATCACCGACACCAAGCGCGAGCACACTGCGATCCGCAACCACTGCAAGCGGCTCAAGGTCGACACCTTCGTTTGCACCCATTGGGCCGACGGCGGCAACGGCGCCAAGGCGATCGCCAAGCGGGTCGCCGCGCTCGCCGACAGCGGACGAGCCAAGTTCAAGCCGCTCTACCCCGACCGCATGCCGCTCTGGGACAAGATCGACGCCATCTCCCGGACAATCTACGGCGCCACCGGCGCCGTCGCCGAGAAGCGGGTGCGCGACCAGATCGACCAGCACCAGGAAGCGGGCTACGGCAAGTTTCCGGTCTGCATGGCCAAGACCCAATACAGCTTCTCCGCCGATCCCAACCTCAAGGGCGCGCCGAAGGGCTTCGAGGTTCCGGTCCGCGAGGTCCGGCTCTCGGCGGGTGCGGAGTTCCTGGTCGCGGTCTGCGGCGAGATCATGACCATGCCGGGCCTGCCGAGCAAACCGGCCGCCCACAGCATCCGCGTCAACAGGAAGGGCCAGATCGAGGGCCTGTTCTAGGCGCCTTCGCTTCCGTCACGCGATACACCGACGGCCCGTCGCGTCACAGCGGCGGGCTGTTTGGCCTCACCCCGCCAGCCGCTTGCGGATCAGCGCCAGATGCTCGCGGCCCCAGAAAATCTCGTCGTCGAGGACGAAGCTCGGCACCCCGAAGATGCCACTATCGTGCGCGTCGTCGATGATGCGCTGAAGTTCCGACCGACCCTCGCCGGCGAGGAAATCCCCGAAGCCCGCGGGGTCAGCCCCGGCCTCGGCGAGCACGGCCTCGATCGCACCCGCGTCCTCGATATCGAGCTCGCGCTTCCAGAAGCGCTCGAAGACGGCGTCGTGATAGGGCCGGAAGACGCCCGCGCGCTGGGCATAGAGCATGCCGATGTGCGAGGTCGTCGAATCGAAGATCTTGCGCGGGCCGCGGATCACCAAGCCGCGGCGCTCGGCATGGCGCCGGCAGTCCATATAGCTGTAACGGACGCGGCGCCACTGATGGGCGTTGCGGCTCTCGGCGACGACCTTGCCGTCCGCGTCGACCTCGGCGTCGCCGAGATAGGCCGGAATGTCGAGCGTATAGGGTCGCCAGTCGACGTCGACGCCGGTCTCCGCCGCAAGCTTGTAGGTCAGGTCCTTGGCGAGATAGGCATAAGGGCTCTTGTAGTCGAAGTAGGCGACGATCGACCTCGGCATGCCCCCCTACTTCCTGAAGACGTAAATCGGGCTCGACCAGATCTGGTGGCCGTTCTCTTGGGTCACGCGCACGTAAATCGGGTTGTCGCCCTTATCGCGCAGCTCGATGCGGCGCTCCAGCACCATCGTGTAGTGCGGGTTCTGCTCCGGCAGGCGGAAGATGCGGACCTTGCGGCCCAAGGCGCCGGCGTCGAACTCCTCGTCCTCGAGGCCGATGTCCTCGAGCGGCACGCCGGCCTTCACCAGGCGCGTATCGAAGGCGAGGGTGCCGCCATAGGCGTCCTTCACCCAGGCGTCGAAGCCGCCGAAGTTGCCGGTCGTCAGCGCCCGCCATTCGAGCCGGTTATGGCCGATCTGGCGCAGCTCCTTGTCGAGGTTGAAGAAGTTGATCGGCCGGGTGCGCAGCACCTCGTTCTCGGAGAATTCGGCCGAGCCGTCCCAGATCACCTGGCGGAACCGGCCGCGGTATTCGGCGCCCTCCCAGACGACGCGAATACGGTTGCCGAGGTCCTCCTCGCCGTAGGGTCGGACGGTCTCCAAGTGCTCAAGCCCGTTGAAGATGTCGAGCCGCTCGATCGGGGCCGAGCCGTGGGCATCGACCCTCAGCGTCACGTCGCCCTTCGGCAGATGCACGATGTCGCCCATGATCGCCGCCTCGGCGGCAACGCCCTCGGCGGGGCCGAGCGCCGGGTCGTCGTGGTAGAGCGTGCCTTCGTTGTCGAGGTCGGCCGCGACGTCGAGATACATCCGGTTGCCGGTGGTGCCGTAGTGGTGGCGCTTGCGCAAACACTCGAAGACCGCGGCGCGGGACAGCTCCTTCATCTTCAGGCAGGTCAGCCCGCCGATCGCGCCGAACGAGCTGGAGCCCGGATAGCTCGCCCCCGGGCGGCCCTTGTGGCCGTCGCTGTTGGAGACGATGCCGACCCGGTAGCCCATCTCCAAGGCGTCATGGAGCAACCACTCGAAGGTGCCCCAGGCGGAATGGATTTCCATCGATCGCTCGATGTCGCCGTCGTGCGCCATCTTGACGTCGGCGTAGCGCCCGCCGCAGTGGGCGAAGGCGACGACGTCCTCGCCCGCCGCCTTGAGATCACGGAACAACTGCTCGGCGGTGTTCGAATCGGTGTCGATGTCCGACATGTCGTCGAGCAGCGCGTGCGAGGAGCGGCGAATCTGCTGTCCCTCGGTGGTGAAATAGATGTTGCGGTCGCCGCCCAAGGCGGTGTTGCCCGACCACTCGTAGCCCGGCAAGAGGACGTAGGTCCCGTCGTCGTTGAACTCGGCGGTGAGCTCCTGGAGATGGGCCCAGAACACTTTGCCGATTTGGAAATCGTTGGCCTGATGGCCGGCGACGTCGACGAACGCCTTGTCGCGGGCGAATTCGAAAAACTGGCGCGCGCTGTTGGTGCCGACGCTCTCCTCGCTCTGGCCGTGCATGTCGCCCCACCAGTGCCTTGTCTCGACCTCGGCGATGCGCAGCGGGTTGGAGCGCGCCATCTCCGCGCCGTCGTCGTCGAGCAGCCGGATCGTCAGGTCGCCGTCCTCCGCGACCGAGAGGCCTTCCAGGATCGCCGTGAACTCGCCTCGCTTAACCGCGATCGTCTCCGGCAGGTTCGCGACCGGCATCGAAGCCTCGATCCGCGCCGACCAGGCCTCGCGGTCGGTCGGATTGCCCCACTTGTCCTCGACCTTGAGGCAGAGGCGGAACTTCTCGCCCGGCCGCCGCAGGGTCGGCAGCACCGCCTTCCATTCCGCCGCCGGGCCCGGGCCGACGGTAATCGTCGGCTGCTCGGGCAGCGCCTGGTAGTTGCAGGTCGCGATCGGGTCGACCAGGACGCGGAACTTGTATTCGAACTCGCAGAAGGTCTGCAGTCGCATGCCGGGGCCGCCCTGGCTGGTGTCGCCGAAGACGATGGTGATGGTGTCGCCTTCCTTCATGAAGCCTTTCACGACCTTGATGTAGAGCGTGCGGTCCCAGGGTCGGGTATGGCCCTTCGGGTCGTAGCGCGTCTCCAGGACCGCGTTGTTGCTGGCGGTCACCGTGGTGTAGTTGACGCCCTTCGGGTCGTCGAATTGCGCGCGCGCCTGGTCGGCCGCGAAACGGTGGCAGATCTTCAGGCTGCCACTGTCGTCGACGCCGAACTTGCCGGCGGTGTAGACGATGGTGAAGGTGTGGAAGCTGCCGGCCTCGAAGCTGTCGGTCGGGGTTACCGTCGCGGTCCCCAAATCCTCGGGTGCGATGACGTCCGGCTGAAGGATCGTGCCGGCTAACGGGTTCTCCCCCCGCTCGTCAACCGGGGTGGGTTCAGGCGCGCTCATTTCGATGCCTCCAAATTTTCTAGTAGGGCGCGTCGCCCTGGATCGTGGTGCGGTGCATGCGCCGCGCATGCGAGGTGTCGTATTCGGTGGCACAGTGCATGGTGCAGCGGTTGTCCCAGAAGATAACGTCGCCGACCTGCCATTCGTGGCGGTAGACGAATTCGTCCCGGGTCGAATGCTGGAACAGGTCGAGCAGCAACGCCTCGCTCTCTTCCTCGTCCATGCCGACGACCTGGGTGACGAAGCCCTCGTTGACGTAGAGCGTCTGGCGCCCGGACTCCGGATGGGTGCGGACGATCGGGTGCTCGACCTCGGGGATTTCGGCGAGCTGCTCCGGGCTGAGCTCGAAGCTGTCTTTTTTGTAGCCGTCGTCGATCGCGCGGCTCTTGAGGAAGCGCTGGTGATAGCTGTGCACCGCCTTGAGGTCGGCGATCCGGTCCTTGGTCTCGTCGGGCAGCGCGTCGTAGGCGGCGTAAAGATCGCAGAACAGCGTGTCGCCGCCGTCCGGCGGAATCTCCAGACTATAGAGCACCGAGCCCATCGGCGGCTTCGCCTTGTAGGTAATGTCGGCATGCCAGTAGGCGCCGCCGTTGGCGATCGGTTTGGTGCCGTTCTCGCCGCGGTTGGCGAGCGCGATGATCTCGGGATGGTCCGGCAGCAGATATTGCGAGACGGTGTGGATTTCCGGCGGGCCGAACTTGCGGCTGAAGCGAATGTGCTCCTCGTTGGTCAACGACTGGCCGTGGAACACCAGCATCGAATGCTCGATCAGCGCCTGGCGCACCTCGGCGATGGTCGCCGCGTCGTGGTCGTCCGCAATGTCGAAGTCCCCGACCTCGCCGACGAAGGTCTTCGCGATTCGCTTAATCCCGAGCGTCATGGCATGTGCTCCCTTGCCCGTACGCTCCCCCCACTAGCGCTGCATGCCCCACTTATCGACGGTCTTCATCTCGATGTTGCGGAAGATGAGGTTCTCGACGAGCAGGCCGATCACGATGACCATGAAGAGGGCGGCAAAGACGTAAGGTGTGTCGAGATTGTCGCCCTTCTCGAAGATCATCCAGCCGAGCCCGCCCTTGCCGGACAAGGCGCCGAACACCAACTCGGCGCCGATCAAGGTGCGCCAGGCGAACGCCCAACCGACCTTGAGGCCGATCAGGATCGAGGTGAAGGCCGCCGGCACCAGGATCTTGAAGATGTAAGAGATGCCCTTGAGTCCGTAATTGCGGCCGACCATGCGCTGGGTCTCGCTGACGCCCATGAACCCGACATGGGTGCTGAGCGCCACCGCCCACAGCACCGAGTGGATGGTGATGAAAATCAGGGCCGGCGCGCCGAGCCCGAACCACAGCATGGCGAGCGGTAGCAGCGAGATCGCCGGCAGCGGCTGGAACATCGCCGTCATGGTACTGAGGAAATCGCTGCCGATGCGGGTCGACACCGCGAGGATCAGGAACAATGCGGCACAGGCCAGACCGGCGGCGTAACCGACCACCAGCACGTTGATCGTGATCCAGATCTTCTCGAGCATAAACCCGTTCAGAAGGGTCTCCCACAGGACCGCGAAACTCGAGCTGAACGTCGGGAACAGCAGGGGTTCGACTTCCGAGATTCGGGTATAGGCCTCCCACGCGATGATCAGGCCGAGCAGGATCGAGAGCTTGCGGACCGCGTTGATGTTCCAGAAACGCTCGAGCGGCGAGAGCTGGCGCTCGACGTCGACGTCCTTCGCGGCCGAAAGGTCGTCGGCCGTGAATTCCGAACGGACGTAGATTTCCAGCGTACTGTCGCTCATGTCTGCTGCATGCCCCATCGACGAATCGTTCGTTCCTCGATGTTACGGAAAATCACGTTCTCGATGGTCACGCCAACCAGAATCACCGCGAACAGGCCAGCGAAAACATATGGGATTCGAAGGTCCATCTGGTTCTGGAAGATGATCCAGCCGAGCCCGCCGGCGTTCGATCCCTCGGCGCCCATCAT
>JASLSL010000247.1 GCA_030743445.1 Alphaproteobacteria bacterium | reverse complement strand
GATCGGGTCGTGTTTGTTGCGTCCCACCATGACAGCGGTGTTCCCCATGCGTCTGCCATCTTAGGTGTATGCCGTCCGCAAGCAAAGCAACTATTTAGGTAGTCGGCCCGAAATCGAGCGCGGCGGGCGCCGGCGTTGCTGCCGTCGTCGAGCTAACTCTGCTTGTTTTGTACCGCCGCCGTTTCCCTGGCGATCTCGGCGACCGCGCGGTTGATCGCCTCGTCGAAGTCGCCGTTGTCGATCGCTTCCTTGATGGCGAGCATCGCGATTTTTTCCGCTTCGAACGACGTGTCCTCGAGGAACAGCGCGTCGCCCGAGTCGGTGAGCGGCAGGATCAGGTCACCGTAATAAATGGTGATCTCGCGCTGCCCGCGGGTTATCTGCGACAGCTTGAGGCCGGCGCCCCAGCTGTCGATTTTCTCGTCCTGAAAGTCGAGCCAATTGTCGATGCCATCGGTGATTTCGTAGCGATAATCCTCGATCGTCTTGACCCCGGCCTTGGATGCGTTTCCGGCGGACGCCTTGAGCTTTTTCAGCAAGTCCTTTTTCAGCATTCCCGAGACCTCCTCTCACATCGTCGCCTTCACCTCGCGGCGGCACACCATACCATGGGGCGCATCGGTCGAGCATCCGTTGCCAGCGAAAAGCGGTAAATTTCGAGTGGGAAAATGGTGCCGCGGGAGTGAATTGAACACTCGACCCCGCCCTTACCAAGGGCGTGCTCTACCCCTGAGCTACCGCGGCACCGGGGTGCCGAGGCTTATGCCATAGGGGGTGTACGGGTGCAAGGCGCGCCCAGGCGTCACCGGGGGCGCCCCCCGGCTTTACATGAACGGGGACACCCCGTGGCCCCGACGGCGGAAACGTCAGCGCATGCTGGAAAGGTTGACGATCAGGGCGTCGGTCTTCTTGCGGATGGTGGTGGCGATCTTGTGGGCGGTGTCCTGCTCCGCCTCACCGCAATCGTTGCAGGCGTCAACGGCCCGGTTTTGCATTTCCAGCACACCCCGAACAATCGCCGCTTCCATCGCTTTGGCGACCTTGTCGGTTTGATCGCTGGATAGGATTCCTTCCAGTTCTCCCATCGCGTCATCGACAATTGTTTTCAGTTTTTCCATGGATCCCATTCCTCCCCGCCCGTAAGCGCCACCGGCGACTTCCACCGTAGCCGATAACTCCAACGCCGATCAAATCCCACTATCAATGGAAGTGTTCTCGCTTCGCAGTGGTCTGACGGCCGGATTTTGGTGATTTGAGTGTTCTCGGAAGCCCCTATCGAAGTCAAAATCGATAGCTTCGAATGTCCGCTTCCGGCTATTGGCGGACCTCAACCAAACCGACCCACGACCCGGCGGCGCTTTGCCAGCACCCGCGGGACTATGCTCTAAATTAACGCCGCATGCCGCCAGGACCGATGACCGGATGACCAGCTCCGACACCACAGACGAGCCGACGAGCGCGCCCGAGACGCCCCGGAGCGAGATCAGCCCGGCGCGGCGCTGGATCATCCTCGCGACCGTGGTTTCGGCGACGACGCTCTATGCGATGAACATCCTGATCGTCAGCGTCGTGCTGCCGCAGATGCAGGGCAGCCTGTCGGCGACACCCGACCAGATCGCCTGGGTCCTGACCTTCAATATCCTGGCGACCGCGGTGGTGACCCCGATGACCGGGTGGCTGACCGGGCGCTTCGGCTGGCGCAACGTCATGCTCTGGGGCATGATCGGTTTCACGATTGCAACGGTATTTTGCGGTCTCGCGGGCTCGCTCGAGGCGCTGGTCCTGTGGCGGATCCTGCAGGGCGGGTTCGGGGCGCCGATCGTGCCATTGGCCCAGGCGGTGATCCTCGACACCTTCCCCCGGCGCCAGCACGCGGTCGTGACCTCGATCTTCGGCATGGGCGTGGTCGTGGGGCCGATCGTCGGGCCGATCTACGGCGGCTACCTCGCCGAGCTCTACAACTGGCGTTGGGCGTTCTTCATGCTGGTGCCGATCGGCGTCGTCAGCATCGCCGCGATCTGGGCCTTCCTGCACGAGGGCGGCCGCCAGCGCGGGGTGCGGCTCGACTGGACCGGGTTCCTGGCGCTTTCGGTGGCGCTCGTCGCACTCCAACTGGTGCTCGACCGCGGCGAGCGCCTCGACTGGTTCGAGTCGGTCGAGATCATCCTCGAGGCCGGGTTGGGGCTCGCCGCGTTCTGGGTCTATCTCACCCACAGCGTCACCGCCGACAAGCCGTTCCTCGACCTCAAGCTGCTGCGCGACCGCAACTATGCGCTCGGGCTGATCATCGTCACCGTCTACGGCATGCTGAACTTCACCCCGATGGTGATGCTGCCGCCGATGTTGAAGGATTTGGGCGGCTATCCCGAATCGATCATCGGCACGCTGTTGGGCTTCCGCGGCATCGGCGCCGTGATCGGCTTCTTCAGCTCGATGTGGGTCGGCCGCATGGATCCGCGCATCGGGATTACCGTCGGGCTCCTGCTGCAGGCCTGGTCCGGCGTGTACATGATGGGCTTCAACATGGAGACGACGTTCCTCGACGTCGCCTTCACCTCGACCCTGCAGGGCCTTTCGGTCGGGCTGATTTGGGTGCCGCTGACGACCGCGACCTTCGCGACCCTCGACAAGCGCTTCCTGCCCGAGACCTCGGCGGTCTACCACCTGCTGCGCAACGTCGGCAGCAGCATCTTCATTTCCTTGAGCGTCTTCACCCTGGTCCACACCGGGCAGATGAACTACGCGCGGCTGACCGAGTTCATCACGCCCTACAACGAGCTGCTGAAGTATCCGGGCTACAGCGAGGGCTTCGACATCGACACGGTCACCGGCCTGGCGCGGATCAGCGCCGAGCTGGTCAACCAGGCCAACATGATCGGCTTCATCAACGCCTTCGGGCTCTACACGCTGGCCTGCGTGATCGTGCTGCCGCTGATCCCCTTCGTCCGCCGGCCGCGGCGCGGGAACTAGCCGCTACCCCACCAACGTCATTAAAAAAAAGGTGCCAGGCACCTTTTTCCCCTCACCCGCTCGCATTCGCTCGCCACCCTCTCCCGCGTACGGGAGAGGGTTAATCGGCGCGATCCGGATATCCCTCTCCCATGGCAATGGGAGAGGGAGGGGCCCGCCGCGAAGCGGTGGGAGGGTGAGGGAAATTCCGGGGACACGATGGTGATGGGAATTGCCGGCCGGCAATAAACCGGCTGTATCGTGTCCCCGGAATTTCCTCAGATGTAGCGGTGCGGGGCCGGGCGCCAGCTGTCCCAGAGGCCGGGGTCGTGGCAGATCACCAAATCGCCGCCGTGGAACTCGGCCAGCGCCTTGAGCCGCTGGATCGAGGCGATGGCGTCCTCGGGAGTGTGGGCGTTGCCGGGCGGGATCGCCGGGTCGATGTTGGCGGGGCAGAACATCGCGTCGCCGGTCAGGATCAGCGCCCGGCCCGAGGGCAGTGCGATCAGCAGCGACTGATGTCCCGGCGTGTGGCCCGGGGTCGCGATCGCCAGCACGCCGGGACGGATCATCCGGTCGCCGCTGAGGATATCGCGCTCGGCCGCGGTCTCATAGAGGGCGGCGGTATAGGCGCCGTCGACGAAGGCGTCCGGCATGCCGGCGAAGCGGACCTCCTTGGCCTGGACCATGACCCGTGCGTGGTCGAACAGGTAGTTACCGCCCGAATGGTCCCAGTGGAAGTGGCTGTTGATCACCAGCTTGACGTCCCCGGGCGTGTAGCCGAGCGACTTCAGCCGGTGGCGCAAATCGTCCTCTTGCGTGTAGCTGCAGACGACCTGGCGCTGGTGCTCGGAGAGCTTGTCCGTGCCGTCGAGCAGGGCCGGCGGCGGCCCGGTGTCGAACAGGATGTGCTCGCCGTCCGCCATTTCGATGAAGACGCAGATCACCGGGCACTCGACCTTGTCGCCCGGCCCCCGCCGGTAGGTCAGGATCGACTGGTCGATCGTCAGGGTGCCGACCGGCAACAGGGCGACGCTCTCGACCGCCGTTTCCATCGCCGTCATGAGTTTTTCCATCCCATTGTCTGGAAAATATCCGTCATTTCACGAAAAGGTGCCAGGCACCTTTTCGACCCTCACCCGCTCGCATGCGCTCGCCACCCTCTCCCGCAAGCGGGAGAGGGTTAATCGGCGCGATCCGCAATACCCTCTCCCACTTTAGTGGGAGAGGGAGGGACCCGCCGCGGAGCGGTGGGAGGGTGAGGGGCCTCGGGCCCGATCGCCCTATTTATTCAGCCCCAGCTCGTTCAAGGTCTGCCACACCCGCCACTGGGTGTGCGGCATCCGCATGTGGGTCACGCCGTGATGCGCGAAGGCGTCGACGATCGCGTTGGCGAAGGCCGGCACGCCGCCGACATTGGGCGACTCACCGACCCCCTTGGCGCCGATCGGGTGGTGCGGCGAGGGAGTCACGGTGAAGTCGGTCTCCCACTCGGGCGTCTCGACCGCGGTCGGCAGGAAGTAGTCCATCAGGCTGGCGCCGAGCACGTTGCCGGTATCGTCGTAGACGATCTCCTGGCCGAGTGCGATGCCGTAGGCTTCCGCGAGGCCGCCATGGACCTGGCCGTCGATCACCATCGGGTTGATCCGGGTGCCGCAGTCGTCGAGCGCGTAGAACTTGCGCACCGCGACGTCGCCGGTGAAGCGGTCGATGTCGACGACGCAAATATAGGCCCCGAACGGATAGGTGAAGTTCGGCGGGTCGTAGTAGTCGACCGTCTCGAGCCCGTGCTCCATGCCGTCCGGAACGTTGGAGTAGGCCGCCATGGCGATCTCCTTCATCGTCATCTGGACGTCGGAGCCCGGGACCTTGAAGCGGTCGACCTCCCACTCGAGATCGTCCTCGGCGACTTCGAGCACGTGGGCCGCGATCTTTTTCGCCTTGTCGCGGATCTTGCGCGCGGCGCGGGCCGCCGCCGCCCCCGCGACCGGGGTCGAGCGCGAGCCGTAGGTGCCGAGCCCATAGGGTGCGGTGTCGGTGTCGCCCTCCTCGATCGCGATGTCGTCCGACGGGATGCCGAGCTCGGTCGCGATGATCTGGGCGAAGGTCGTCTCGTGGCCCTGGCCCGTGGCCTTGGTGCCGAGCCGGGCGATCGCGCTGCCGGTCGGGTGGACCCTGATCTCGCAACTGTCGAACATGCCGAGCCCGACGATGTCGCAGTTGCGGGTCGGCCCGGCGCCGACGATCTCGGTGAAGGTCGAGATGCCGATGCCCATGAGCTCTCCCGCCTCGCGCTTCTCGGCCTGCTCCTTCTTGAGTCCTTCGTAGTCGACCGCCGCGAGCGCCTGCTCCAGCGCCGTCGGGTAGTCGCCCGAATCGTATTCCCAGCCGAGGCACGAGTTGTACGGGAACTGGTCCGGCTGGACGAAGTTGCGCTTGCGAATCTCGGCCTTGTCGATGTCGAGCTTCTGGGCCAGCACGTCGATCATCCGCTCGATCAGGTAGGCCGCCTCGGTCACCCGGAACGAGCAGCGATAGGCCACGCCGCCCGGCGCCTTGTTGGTGTAGACGCCGTCGACCTTCACGTGGCCGACCGGAATGTCGTAGCTGCCGGTAACGATGTTAAAGAGACCCGCCGGCCACTTCATCGGCTGGGCGTGGGTGTTGAAGGCGCCGTGGTCGGCCACGACCTTGGCGCGGATCGCGGTGATCTTGCCGTCCTTGTCGGCCGCCAGCTCGCCGACCATGTGGTAGTCGCGGGCAAACGCGGTCGCCGACAGATTGTCGATCCGGCTTTCGATCCACTTGACCGGATGGCCGGTGACGATCGAGGCCGCGGCGGCGCAGATGTAGCCCGGATAGGCGCCGACCTTGTTGCCGAAGCCGCCGCCGATGTCGGGCGAGACGATGCGGATGCTGCTCTCCGCCAGGCCGGTGATCAGCGACACCACGGTGCGGATCACGTGCGGCGCCTGGAAGGTGCCGTAGACCGTGAGCTTGCCGTTGACCCCGTCCATCGAGGCGACGCAGCCGCAGGTCTCGATCGGCGAGGGATGGCAGCGCGGATAGAGGATGTCCTCCGCGATCGTGACCTCGGCGGCCTCGAACGCCGCGTCGGTCGCCGCCGCGTCGCCGACCTCCCACTCGAAGATGTGGTTCGGGTGGCGGCGCTTGCCCTGGCCGACCTCGTCGTTGTCGGCGACGTCGTCGCGGATGATCGGCGCGTCGTCGTCGAGCGCCGTCAACGGGTCGATCAGCGCCGGCAGGGCCTCGTACTCGACCACGACCTCCTGGACGCCGTCGGCCGCCGCGTAGCGGTCGACAGCGACGACGAAGGCGATCTCCTGGTTCTGGTAGTGCACCTTCTTGTCGGCCAGCACCGCGGCGACGTCGCCCGCCAGCGTCGGCATCCAGTGCAGCGCCAGCGGCTCCAGGTCCTTCGCGGTGATCACGGCGAGCACGCCCGGGACCTCGAGCGCCTTTGAGGCGTCGATCGACTTGATCAGGGCGTGGGCGTGCTGGCTGCGCACGAAGTCGCCGTGCAGCATACCGGGCAGCTTGATGTCGTCGACGTAGTTGCCCTGGCCACGGATGAAGCGCGCGTCTTCCTTGCGCTTGCGCGCGGTGCCGATGCCGCTGAGGGTCGCTTCGCGCTCCTCGAGGGTCATTTCCTTGGCGTCACTCATCAGTCCGCTCCCTCTCCGGCGTTGATCTTGTCCGCGGCTTCTCGGATCGCCTTGACGATGCTCTGGTAGCCGGTGCACCGGCAGATGTTGCCGGCGATGCCCATGCGGATTTCCTCGTCCGTCGGGTCCGGGTTCTCCAGCAGCAAGCGATAGGCGCGCGTGAGCATGCCGGGCGTGCAATAGCCGCATTGCAGGCCGTGGTTGTCGGTGAAGGCCTGCTGCAGCGGGTGCAGCTCGGCCCCCTCGGCGAGACCCTCGACGGTCAGCACGTCGGCGCCGTCGGCTTGGACCGCGAAAATCGTGCACGCCTTGACCGACTTGCCGTCTAGATCGACCGTGCAGGCGCCGCAATGGCTGGTCTCACAGCCGATATGCGGGCCGATGATGTTTTGGCTCTCGCGCAGGAAATGGATCAACAACGTGCGCGGCTCGACCTCGGCCTCCACCGTTTCGCCGTTGATGGTCAGGGAAATACCGGTCATGGCTCAACTCCCTCCGGCGCGGGCCAGCGCCTCGCGAATCGCGCGCCGCGTCATCTCGCCGGCCATCGCGCGGCGGTATTCGACCGGACCGCGCAAATCCTCGGCCGGATCGCTGTCGGCCATCGCCTTCTCGGCGGCGGCGTCGATCGCTTTGTCGTCGACCGCGCTGCCAACCAGGGCATCGGCCGCGGCGGCGCTGAGCACGGCCGTGTCGGCGACGTTGGTCAGGGCGACCGTGGCGCTGGCGCACTTGCCGCCGTCCATCGAAAGAGTCACCGCCGCGGCCGCGATGGCGTAGTCGCCGACCTTGCGCTTGATCTTCCGGTAGGACATGCCGGCGCCGTCGGCGTGTGTCGGGATCCGGACCGCGATCATCAGCTCGTTGTCCTCGATCGCGGTGGCGTAGACGCCCTCGTAGAAGTCCGCCGCCACCACTTGGCGCTCGCCGTCGGCGCTCCGCAACGTGTAGCTGGCGCCGAGCGCGATCATGATCGCCGGATAGTCGTTGCCGGGATCGCCGTTGGCGCAGTTGCCGCCGACGGTGCCGCAATTGCGGACCTGCGGATCGGCGATCAGCGCCGCCGCCTCGGGCAGGATCGGGCAGCTCTCGGCCAGTAGGTCCGAGGCCAATACCTCGGCTTGGGTGGTGCCGGCGCCGATCACGATCTCGCCGCCGTCCTCCGCGATGCCCTTCAGGTCGTCGATGCCGTTGATGTCGATCAGATGCGACGGCGCGGCGAGCCTCAGCTTCATCATCGGAACCAGGCTGTGGCCGCCGGCCAAGACCTTGCCCTCGTCGCCGTACTGGCCCAAAAGCGCGACAGCCTCGTCCACGCTTTGGGGCCGGTGGTATTCGAAACTACCGGGTGTCACGGGAGCCCCCCCTATATGTTTTGTTATTCGTTGTTGTTGTTATGGGGAATACCTTAGCGCAACCCTGGGGCACTGTTGACACAATTTTTGGTGAGGGGGTCAGTCTAGATAATGTCTGCTAACGACCCGAAGCGGACCTTGTACGAGAAATGTTCGCCTCTATTTGGAATTCGGAGTTAGGTCTAACCCAACACACGCGCTGTACCAAAAACCATTGAGCGCCGAACACATGAGTTCGAGAGGCAAATTATTCCGAGCCTCCGGTTCGATAAATTCTGTCGCTCCAAATCACCAATACCAATATCTTGTTGACGAGGTCGTCATCTTCGGAAAGCGGAAGATAAATCCGTTCCAGCGAGACATACCACCCCCTCGGCTCTTTGAACTGAGTGTTCGAGTATTGGTGGGTTTTATGCTCCACGACGTAGGTGTAGTTGGCGATTATACGTTGGGGATCCGAACCGTAAAAAGCTTTGCCCACCTCCTTGCCGGTCGGGTCGCTGCCTCGGCGAGCCACCATCTCGGTCCCGACGAGCCGATAACGAAACCG
The DNA here is from genome assembly GCA_030743445.1 of Alphaproteobacteria bacterium. Lineage (GTDB taxonomy): Bacteria > Pseudomonadota > Alphaproteobacteria > UBA8366 > UBA8366 > JASLSL01. Next base: position 747 of record JASLSL010000247.1, on the reverse strand, counting down.
AAGGGGATCTTGTTCGACATCGACCAACTGTACTTTGGGTAGAAGCCGGGGAATCTCAATAGGGTCGATGTCCTCTCGAGACGGCATTCTGCGGCCCCGGCGCTTGCTGTCCCAGTATTCGAAAATCTGTTTTATTTCGGGCGCACAGGCGTCGAGAAATTTGGTTGATGAAGTGGTATCGGTGGTCTGGCCCATCACGTGCCTATCGAATTTCGCTCTTTCTACCTTCCCAACGCGAACTGTTGTGCAGTGTTTTAGCCAACAGTTTGAATTGTAGCAGACTGGGAGCGGGTACAGGAACGAAGTGAGCGCCGTACAGGCCTTAGGGCCGGTGGTATTCGAAACTACCGGGTGTCACGGTGCCCCCCTGTCCAGTTTTGTTCTTGGTTGTTGTTATTGGGAATACCGTAATGCAACCCTCGGGCGCAGTTGACATAATTTTTGGTGAGTGAAGGAGGCGGCGGCCTTCAGGCGACGTCTTCGTCCTCGGTCCCATGGGGCTTGATGAGGCATTCGGCGGGGATGTTCCATTTCATATGGAGTTTCCAGGCCATGGCCATGGTCAGGCCCCGCTTGCGCCGCAGTATCTCGGAGGCCCGCGAGGCCGAGCCGAGCAGGTCGGCGAGGTCCGATTGTTTAAGGCCGGACTGTTCCATTCTGAATCGAATCGCCTCAACCGGGTCCGGTGGATCGATTGGCCAGAGCGTGTCCTCGTAGGCGTCGACCAGCGTCGCCAGAACGACAAGT
>JASLSL010000246.1 GCA_030743445.1 Alphaproteobacteria bacterium | reverse complement strand
AACCGGTGCGGATGGTCACCCCGTCGCTACTTGACCTTCGCGCCGCGGAACGATTTGTGGCATCCGCCGCACCCCTTCTTGCCCATCTCGCCGAATTGCGCGCCGATGGCGCCCTTGTCGCCACCGGCCGCGACCTTGGCGAGTTTCGTCGCCTCCGTCCCGAGGCTCTTCGCCGCCGCTTCGAATCCGGCCCAGTCCTGCCAAATCTTGGCGAGGGCGCGGGTCTTCTTCTCATCGACGTCGGGACGCCCGGTGCCCTTCGGGAACAACGCCGGGATCTTCGGTGCCGCGGCGGCCAGCGCCTCGCCCGCCATTTTGACGTCGCTTGCCGACCCTTTGCCTTCCTTCACAAACGCCTTAACGGTTTTGAAGTTCTTGAGGACGATCTTCTTCATCAACTCGAGACGCTTGTCGATCGACGCCATATCGGCGGCCGACGCCGGCGCGATCGGTGCCATGCCGGCCGCAAAGACTCCGAGCGCGATAGCGATCGCCACGGTTTGCAAAGTACGAATCATTGATTTCTCTCCCTGGTTCCCAAACGGATCGTTCCGTCCGATTTGACCCCGGCTTAGAAGTATTCCAATTGACATACGAGACTATGACCGGCGGTTGACCCATCACACAACATCTATGTTGTCACGCTTGCGTTACCGGGTCCCAACCCCTAATTGGGGGCCTGCTTTCAGGGCGCTTGCAAGGCGATTTTATGACCAATATCAACTCTGTCTGTGTTTATTGCGGCTCGTCCTCCAAGGGCCGGGGCAGCCATCACGATGCCGCCCGGCGGCTCGGCGCGCTGCTTGCCAAGCGCGATGTCAGGCTTATCTTCGGCGGCGGACGGGTCGGGTTGATGGGCATCCTTGCCGACGCGGTGCTCGCGGCCGGCGGCGAGGTCACCGGCGTGATTCCGGACTTTCTCGAGGAGCGCGAGGTCGGGCATTCGAGCTGCACCGAACTGGTGATCACCGATTCGATGCACAGCCGCAAGCAGCGCATGGCCGAGCTGTCGGACGGCTTCGTGATCCTGCCGGGCGGTCTCGGCACCCTCGACGAGACCTTCGAGATCGTCACCTGGCGGCAACTCGGGCTCCACGACAAGCCGATCGTGGTGGTCGATATCGACGGGTACTGGCGGCCGCTCGAGGCGCTGATCGACAACATGATCGCCGAGAACTACGTGCGCGCCGAACACCGCAGCCTGTTCCACATGGTGGGCTCGATCGAGGAGGTCTTGCCGACCCTGGAGGCGCTGCAGCCGGAAGCGACCCATATCGATTCCGAACTGATCTGACGCCAATCCGCCCGGCTCGCGGGCCCCGGTCCTTGCCTCTTCGGGCGGCGGTGATATTGTGCCCCGAGGGCGGCGAGGGACGCGAAAACACACCGGCCTCAAGGAGCGTTTTATGAGCAAAATCAAGGTCGCCAACCCGATCGTCGAACTCGACGGCGACGAGATGACCCGCATCATGTGGGCCTGGATCAAGGAACGGTTGATCCTGCCCTATCTCGACGTGGAGCTGTTGTACTACGACCTCAGCTTCGAGAAGCGCGACGAGACCGACGACCAGATCACCATCGATTCCGCCAACGCGATCAAAGAACACGGCGTCGGCGTCAAATGCGCCACCATCACCCCCGACGAGGGCCGGGTCGAGGAGTTCGGCCTGAAGGAGATGTGGCGCTCGCCCAACGGTACGATCCGCAACATCCTGGGCGGCACCGTGTTCCGCCGGCCGATCATCTGCAAGAACGTGCCGCGCCTGGTTCCGGGCTGGACCAAGCCGATCGTGATCGGCCGCCACGCCTATGGCGACCAGTACCGGGCGACCGATTTCGTCGTCCCGGGCGCCGGCAAGCTGACGATTCGCTTCGAGCCCGAGGACGGCGGCGAGGCGATCGAACGCGAGGTCTTCGATTTCCCCGGCGGGGGTGTCGCGATGTCGATGTACAATTTGGACGAGTCGATCCGCGGCTTCGCGCGCTCGTGCTTCAACTACGCGCTCGACCTTGGTTGGCCGATGTACCTTTCGACCAAGAACACGATCCTCAAGGCCTATGACGGGCGCTTCAAGGATCTGTTCGAGGAAATCTTCGAAGCCGAATTCAAGGATGCCTATGAGGCCAAAGGCCTGACCTACGAGCACCGCCTGATCGACGACATGGTCGCGGCGGCGCTGAAGTGGGAAGGCGGCTTCGTCTGGGCCTGCAAGAACTACGATGGCGACGTGCAATCGGACACCCTGGCCCAGGGCTTCGGCAGCCTGGGGATGATGACCTCTGTGCTGCTCACGCCGGACGGCAAGACGGTCGAGGCCGAGGCGGCGCACGGCACGGTGACCCGCCACTACCGCCAGCACCAGGCGGGCAACGAGACCTCGACCAACGCGATCGCCTCGATCTTCGCCTGGACGCGGGGCTTGGCCTACCGCGGCAAGTTCGACGACACGCCCGACGTGGTCGGGTTCGCGGAGACCCTGGAGAAGGTCTGCGTCGACACGGTCGAATCCGGCCATATGACCAAGGACCTGGCGATCCTGATCGGCAAGGACCAGCCCTGGCTGACGACCAGCCAGTTCCTGGAAAAGCTGGACGAGAACCTGAAGACGGCGATGGGGGCTTAGAGCGACTACCGCACCGGCGGCAGCGGCTTCGGCGGCGGCGGCAGGCAGATGTAGCTCGCCCGGGTCTTCTTGGTCGCCGGACAATTGTTGAACACCCGGTCGTGACGCCAGAACCTGAGGCCGGAGCCTTCCTTCTCGCATGCCCCGCGCGCGACTTCCTCGATTTCGGCGATCGTGGTGCTGGCTGCCTGGTAGCACACCGACACGATCTGCCGGTCCACTCGCTCGGCTTCGACCGGATTGCTGGTGACCGTGGGCGTGCCGCCGCAGGCCGCGAGCGCGATCGCGGACAACAACGGAGCGATGGCGCGAAGCGTTTTCACCGGCCGAGCTCCCGCATGCCGGCGTCGAGCCCGCCGAGGGTCAGCGGGAACATCCGGCCGCCCATGGTCTCTTGCAGCACACGGATCGACTCGTAGTAGTCCCATACCTTGGTCGGCTGCGGGTTGAGCCAAATCGCCTTGGGATAGGTCAAGAGCACCCGCTTCATCCACTCCGCGCCGGCTTCCTCGTTCCAATGCTCGACGCTGCCACCGGGATAGACGATCTCGTAGGGGCTCATGGTCGCGTCGCCGACGAAGATCGCCTTGTAGTCGTGGGGATAGGTGCGCAGCACCTCCCAGGTGTCGATTGTCTCGGTGTGGCGCCGCCGGTTGTCGCGCCAGACCCGCTCGTACATGCAGTTGTGGAAATAGAAGTACTCCAGGTGCTTGAACTCGGTCCGCGCCGCCGAGAACAGCTCCTCGCAGACCCGCACGTGGTCGTCCATCGAGCCACCGATATCGAGGAACAGCAGCACCTTCACCGTGTTGTGGCGTTCGGGCACCATCTTGATGTCGAGGTAGCCGCCATTGCGCGCGGTCGAATTGATGGTGTCCGGCAGGTCGAGCTCGGTCTCGGCGCCCTCGCGGGCAAAGCGGCGTAGACGCCTGAGCGCCACCTTGATGTTGCGGGTACCGATCTCGACCTGGTCGTCGAGGTTCTTGAACTCGCGCCGGTCCCAGACCTTGACCGCCCGGCGGTGGCGCGATTCGTGCTGGCCGATGCGCACGCCTTCGGGATTGTAGCCGTACGCGCCGAACGGCGAGGTCCCGGCGGTGCCGATCCATTTGCTGCCGCCCTGGTGGCGTCCCGTCTGCTCGGCGAGGCGCTCCTTCAGGGTCTCCATCAGCTTGTCCCAGCCGCCGAGCGCCTCGATCTCGGCACGCTCCTCCTCGGTGAGGTAGAGCTCGGCCATCTTGCGCAACCATTCCTCGGGAATTTCCGCGGCGAGGTCTTCGTCCTCGGGCGGCTCGAGGCCCTTGAACACGTGGCCGAAGACCCGGTCGAATCGGTCGATGTTGCGCTCGTCCTTCACCATCGAGGTGCGGCTGAGATAGTAGAAATCGTCGATGCTGTATTCGGCGATACCGTGCCGCATCGCCTCCATCAGCATCAGGTACTCCTTGAGGGAGACCGGGACGCCGGCCTGTCTGAGCTCGAGGAAGAAGTGCGCGAACATGACGTTCCGCCTCAGTTACCCCGCTGTTCGCGCCTTGCCATGAAGGCGAGGCGCTCGAACAACTCCACATCCTGCTCGTTCTTGAGGAGCGCGCCGTGCAGCGGCGGGATCAGCTTCGATGTGTCGCCGGTCCGGAGCGCTTCGGGCGGAATGTCCTCGATCATCAACAGCTTGATCCAATCCAGCAGCTCCGCGGTCGACGGCCGTTTCTTCAGTCCCGGCACCTCGCGGATATCGTAGAACGCCTTCAAGGCGCTGCGCACCAGCGAAGCCTGAAGGCCCGGATAGTGGACGTCGATGATCCGCGTCATGGTTTCCGCGTCCGGAAACTGGATGAAGTGGAAGAAACACCGGCGCAGGAAGGCGTCCGGCAGTTCCTTCTCGTTGTTCGAGGTGATGATCACGACCGGCCGTTGCTGGGCGACGATGGTCTCGTGGGTCTCGTAGACGAAGAACTCCATGCGGTCGAGTTCGAGCAGCAGATCGTTGGGGAACTCGATGTCGGCCTTGTCGATCTCGTCGATCAGCAGCACCGGCCGCTGGTCGGAGACGAAGGACTGCCATAGCTTGCCCTGCACGATGTAATTCTCGATGTCGTGCACCCGGTCGTCGCCGAGCTGGCTGTCGCGCAGGCGCTTGACCGCGTCGTACTCGTAGAGCCCGTGCTGCGCCTTGGTCGTCGACTTGACGTGCCACTCGATCAACGGGGCGTCGATCGCCTTGGCGATTTCGTACGCCAGGATGGTCTTGCCGGTGCCCGGCTCGCCCTTGACCAGGAGCGGCCGCTCCAAGGCGATGGCGGCGTTGACGGCGACCATCAGGTCCTCGGTGACGACATAAGTATCGGTGCCTTCGAAGCGCATGCGGCGGCTCTCCGTTGAGTTGGTTGCGGTGCGGGCGAGAGCTTAGGGGGCACGGCCCGGGCGATCAAGCGCGGCCGGGAATCAGCCCGCGCGGTTGTCCCCGGACCCGCCGGGCTCGAGCTCCTTGAGGCGGCTGTCGGCCAACTTCATGACGTTCTCCTCGATCGCCGGGTAGGTCGTCATCAGGCGCTTGAAGTCGCCGACGTCGAGCGCCAGCAGGTGGCAGTCGGTCAGCGTCGTCACCGTCGCGGTGCGCGTGGTTTCCTTCAACAGCGCGATCTCGCCGAAATAGGCGCCCTTCTTCAGGGTCACCGGACGCGGCTGCAACTCGACCTCGACCTCGCCTGACATGATGAAGAACATCGAATCGGCCGGGTCGCCGTGGCG
>JASLSL010000245.1 GCA_030743445.1 Alphaproteobacteria bacterium | reverse complement strand
GGAGCAGATGCGCCAAATCGTACGAGCAATAGACCTCGTGCAGGATCACCGCGCCCTTGAGGAGTTGGGTCGGCGATACCTCGCCGATCCGCCGGACATCGCGCACGAATACCGCATCCGCCCACAGCGCCTGGCTCGTCGCGCTGAATCGGTTGTCGTCCGCCACCGGCCTGAAATTCCGGCCCGCGACATCGATGAATTTGTGCAGTAGGAATCCCTGGTCGCGCATGAAGGCGTCGAGGTCGGCGAACAACGGCTGACTCTCGTATATCGGAACGAACTCCACTTCCGCCTCGATGACCATGGCGCCCGAAATCTTTGCGGCGCCGTGGCGCAGGACATCGAGTTTCGAGCCTTGCACGTCGATCTTCACGTAGTCGGCGGCGGGACATTCGCCGACATCGTCGAGCCGCGTCGTCTCGACCTCCTCGGTGCCGATCAGCGTGAAGTTACCGTCCGCGGTCGTCGCGTCGAGCGACACGAAGAGATCGATCGTCGCCGGATCGGGTCTGAAAAGCGAGGAACAGCCCGGATAGCGCGTCTTGTGGAAGGTCGCGGGCTTGCCGTCACCCAGCACATGCGGCAGCCAGGTGCAGCCGTCTCGCCTGTCCGCTTTCAGTTTCGCGATTTCCTCCGGGTTCGGCTCGAATCCGGTGACCTCTGCGATGCCCTGCCGGATCAATGCGTCGTAGCGGACTTCGCCTTCCGCCATAGCGCCGATATCGAGAATTCGGATCGGGGTATCGAGATCCAAACCGACGATGTCACGCAGTCGGAAGGGAGGTCTGGGCGGCTCGCTGCTCATGGTTTCGGTTATACGGAACTTCGGCGCCGGTTTCCAATCGCCGGTTTTAAATCACCCTGGGGAAATTAGTGATCGTTGCCATCGACCGACGCCGGCGACGTGCTAAATTTCTTTCCGACTTCACCCGGACCCGGACAGCGCATGGCCGACCGCGAACCGACACGGCAGGATATGGCGAACGAGGCGACGCGTCGCTTCGAGGCGGGCGACCATGCGGCGGCCCAGCGCCTCTGCCGTCAAATCCTCGACGACGATCCGAAGCAGTCCCAGGTGCTGACCTTGCTCGGGGCCTCGGAACTCGCCACAGGCCGCATCGGCGAGGCGGTGGCCGCGTTCGAAAATGCGGTCGAGGTCGACCCGGACAACGCCGTCGCCCGGCAGCACCTCGACACCATCGCCCGGGACCGCGAGGCCGCCACGGAGAGTCCCTACTTCAAGGAATACATGGCGCTGCGGCCGATCTACATGGATTACCCGCGCCGCATCTCGATCGAGACCGTCGGCCGTTGCAACGCGACCTGCGACTTCTGTCCCCAGGGCGAGCTGGACCGCCGGTTCACCGGAATGCCGGACGAGTTGTTCGACAAGGTGATCGCCGATTTGAAGGATATTCCGACCGATGTGCCGATCACCATCATGCCGAACCTGGTCAACGAACCGTTCATGGACCGCCAGATGCTGGACCGCCTTCAAACGATCAACCGCGAGCTGCCGCAGGCGGACCTCCATATCTTCACCAACTTCAACGTCCTGCCGAGCGACTTCTTCGAGCGGATTCCCGGGATCGCCAACCTGAACACCATCAACGTTTCGTTTAATGCCGCCAATCAAGAGGAATACGAGCGGGTGATGGGAATCGACTTCGCCCGCACGATCGACAATCTATCGCGGTTCATGGCCCTCAACCGGGAGCGCAAAGTGCTCTCGGGGCCGTTCATCCTCTCGCGCGTGGCCGACCTGACCGAGCGGGACGACGCGTTCGCGCCGCAATGCCGGAAACTGTTTCCGGATTTCGCGGCGGGCGAGGACTACCGGACCCATGTGAAGAACCGGACCGACTGGCTCGGCAGCATAGCGACCGAGCAAAGCCAGATTCCCTACACCCTGCCGTGCGGCGCGTGGTTCGACATCAACGTCTTTTGTACCGGATTGGTACCGCACTGCTGCATGGACGCGAAGGGCGACTATGCGATCGGCGACGTCACCCGGGCGAGCCTTCTCGAAATCTACAACAGCCCCCGCTTTCGCACCTACCGCGAGACCCTGACCTCGCGCGAGACGGCCCATCCGTGCAATCGGTGCGCCCTGCTTCAATAGACGATTTCCGATTGTCCGGGCGATAGGCCTATTGGCCGCATTGCCCAGATAGGCTCTTGCAGGGCGCCGGGCAGGACGGTTCGCCGGAGAGGATCGCCGCGACCCGCCACTCGATCACGCAATAGATCGAGCAATCGGGGCAGGCTCGCCCCCAGGGGGCGATGATCGCCACCCCGAGCCCGGCGCCGACCACGACCACACCCAACAACATGGCCATGGCCACGCCCAACGTCTTCAGCGCGTCGACCCACAGCGGCTCGCCGAACACGGTCAGCTTTTGTTCGCCCCGGGCTTCCGGGCCGGTTTCCGGGCGGTGATCGGGGTCTTGCTCGGCCATGCCGACAGCTTGGCCCGCCGCCGGTACCGCCGCAACCCCAGAGCCGCTCTGGAGGGGCAGATCGACGCGCTATTCGATTAGCTGCAGGTTGGTATAACCCGGCCTACCGGCCCTTGAACTCGGGCCGGCGTTTGTCCATGAACGCCTGGCGGCCTTCCTGGTAATCCTGACTGTCGAAGCAAACCTGGGTCAGCCGGGCGATCTCGTCGTGATCCTGCTTGTCGGGATCCTTCAGGATCTCGCGGATGGTGAACTTGTTGGCCTCCATCGACAGCGGCGCGTTTTCGCAGAGCGCATCGGTGATTTCATCCACCGTCTTTTCCAACTCGCCGTCCGGCACGATCCGGTTGACCAAGCCGATGCGCAGCGCCTCCTCGGCATTGAGCCGGCGGCCGGTCAGCAGGATCTCGTTGGCGAAGGCGGGGCCGACCAGATCGACCAGCTTGCTCAGCCCGTCGAAGCCGTAAGCGATGCCGAGCCGCGCCGCCGGGATGCCGAACTGGGACTCCTCGGTCGCGATCCGCATGTCGGTGGTCATCGCAACCGCCATCCCGCCGCCGAGGCAATAGCCGCGGATCATCGCGATGAAGGGCTTGCGCAAGTTGGCCATGGCGGTGCGCGCGTCCTCCGAGATCTTGGTGTACTCGGCGGCGGCCGCGGCGTCGTTACG
>JASLSL010000244.1 GCA_030743445.1 Alphaproteobacteria bacterium | reverse complement strand
TTGAGCTGCATGGGCACCCACGTGGTCGTCGTCGGCGACGTCAAGACCGATAAAGTCCTGAAGACGATCAAATCGCCGGCGAAGTACACCCACGGCGTCGTCGTCCACGAGGGCATCGACCGGATGCTCACCACAAGCACGGTCAGGGCGACCGACCTCGGCGATCCCGGCGAGACGATCGGCGTGACCGAGCTCAGCACCGGCAAGTCGCTCGGGACGATCAAGGTGTCGAACAAGAAGTCGCCGTCCGGCGAAGCGCCGGTCGAAATCCTGTTCGTGCCGGGCAGCAGCCCGCCTGTCGCCTACGTTACCAACATGTTCGGCGGCACGCTCTGGGCCTTGAAGTGGAACGCGGCGAAGAAGAATTTCGCCGCCAACCAAGTTTTCGACTTCGGCTCGATAAAGGCCGGCGTGCCGTTGGAAATCTACTTCAACAAGAAGGTCGACCGGATGTATGTCACCACGGCGAAGCCCGGCGGCTTCCACATCTTCGACGTTAGCGGCGACAAGTTGAAGCCGAAGCTGCTGAAGAGCCTTAAGGCGGCGGAAGGCGCCCACCATGTCGGGATCACCCCGGACGAAAGCCTGGCCGTCGTGCAGAACAGCCTGTTGAACCTGCCGGGGATGAGCGACGGCTCGCTGACCGTGATCGACCTGAAGGCGGAGAAGGTGATCGGCTCGCTCGATACCTTCACCAAACGGGGGCTCAGGCCGAACCTAATCGTGTTTTTGCCGGAGTGGTACCACCCGGCGGGCCACTGATCCGGGCGATTGGGGCGGACATTAGGGTGGCCGGCGCGACCGACCGGGCGGCCAGGCTTGCCCGCGCGCGGGACTATCCCTACGCCTATCCGGGCGGCTCCTACACCTGGTGCCGCGGCAGGGTGGCGCCCTTCGATCCGGCCGAGACGGCGGGGCTGACTCCGGTCCTGGCGCTCGGCTCGAACCGCTCGCCGGGGCAGCTCCAGCGCAAGTTTGGCGACCGCGCCTTGATCCCGGTCGAGGCCGGACGGCTCGATGGCTTCGACATCGTCTATTCGGCCCATATCACCGGCTATGGCGCCGTGCCGGCGACGCTGGCGACCTCGCCCGGCACCACGGTCGGGCTCGCGGTCACCTGGCTCGGCGAGGCCGAGCTCGAAGCGATGCATGCGACCGAGCTCGGCAACGAGAACTATCTCTACGCCTTGCTCGAGGACGTGGCGCTCACGCTCGATGGCGGCGCCCGGCTCGACGCGATCCACCTCTATATCAGCCGCCGCGGCCTCTTGACCCATGACGGCGGGCCGGTGGCGCTCGCCGCGGTCGCGGCCGAAGGGCGCCGGCACGGCGCGATGACCACCGGCGAGGTGCTCGAGGCGGTGCGCGCCCGGGTCGCCCCCGGCCACGACCCGGACGCATTCGTGTTGCATGTCGCGGGCGACACGGACTATCGCCGCGAGGTATCCACCGCGCTGGCCCAGGACGCCGCCGCCTTCGAGCATCCGGTCGAGACGATTAAAATCTAGACCTCGATCTCCGCGTCGGCCGGGACCGCGTAGATCGCGATGGTTTCCTCGCGGCCGCGCAACTCGGCGTCGTGGCGCGGGAAACGCGAGAGGTCGATGCCGGCGCGCTCCGCGGTCTCGGCCGAGACCACAAAGGCGCACTGGTAGTTCTTGGTCATGCCTTCGAGCCGGGCGCTCACATTCACGTTGTCGCCGATCGCACTGATGATCGGCGAGGCCAGCGGTCCCATCGAGCCGACGATCGCCTCGCCGCTGTGGACCCCGACGCCGATCCGCAGCGGTTCCGCGAGCTCCCTGCCGAGGTTCTTGTTGAGACCGTCGATCCGGCGCTGCATCTCGATGGCACCCCGGATCGCCTCGCGGCAGCCGGCCTCGTAGCCGCTCTCCATGCCATAGAGCGCCATCAGCCCGTCGCCGTTGAACTGCGCGTAGTGGCCGCCGGTCGCTTGCAGCGCCTCGGCCATCTCGGCGAAGAACTGGTTGAGGATGAAGACCACGTCATAGGGCAGTCGCTCCTCGCCGAGCTTGGTCGAGGCGCGCAGGTCGACGAACAGGATCGCGACCTGTTGCTCCTTGCCCTGGACCCCGCCGGGTCGCCGGCCGTCGCGCGCGGTGGCGTTGGGCGGCAGCAGTGGTGCTATCGCGATCCGGCGACGGGGCCGGGTCTGGCAGGCGAGCCGCACATTCGGGTCGGCCTTGATGCGGCGCAAGGCCTTGGCCTCGAGCGCCTCGGGCGCCGGCAGATCGTCGAGGCCGGCCTCGACCGCGACCCGGCAGGTGGTGCAGCGCCCGCGCCCGCCGCAGACCGAGGCATGCGGGATCTCGTAGGCGCGGCTCGCCTCGAGGATGGTGTGGCCGACCGGCACGGTGATCTTGCGGCCCGCCGGGTACTCGATCTCGACGACGCCGCGGCGGTTGCGGTAAAGCCGGCGCCCCTGCCGCGCGACCAGGGTCAGGGCCAGCAGCCCGGCCATGATCCAGAGCCCGATGTCGTGCAACCCGCCGAGCAACTGCAGGGTCGAGGGCGGGGCCGAGAACAACCCGGCGCGGACTTTCTCCAGATAGCCCGGCGCCTCGGCCATGACCGCCACCGACATGCCGGCGCGCGCGAAGCCGAACCAGGCGAGGATCGGGATCAACGCCGCGAGCGGATAGAGCAAGGGCAGTGCTTTCGGGTACCACGGCTTGACCCGGAGCCAGAAATGCAGCCCGACCGCGAGATGGGTCCAGGCGATGGCGATCAAAATCGATTGCTTCCAGGTCGGCCACGCACCCTCGAGCCACAGGAACGAGACGACGTAGGCGTAGGTCGCGTCGAACCCGGCAAGCTCGGGGGCGATCCTCGCGCCGATGACATGGGCGAGCAGCAGCGGCGGCACCGCGAGGCCGAGGACCAGCTGCATGGCCTCCCAGGCGCGCATGCGCAAGTGGCTCCGCAAATAGAGCGCGTAGAGTGCCAGCAGCAGGTGGACCAAAAGCGCGCCATAGAGCGCCACTGTGCCGGGAAGGCTCTGCCACACCGCCGAGTGGACCTTGCGGTAGGCGTCCATCGCCTCCAACGACAGGAACCCGAGCGAATGATTGATAAAATGCGAGACGACGAAGACCGCGACCGCGACGCCGGCCCAGAGCCGGATCTGCCGCAGCACGCCCGTCGCCGCACCAGCCGGCATCAGACAGCTCCTCCCAGCACCACGCCGAGCAGCACGAGCAGCCCGAACCACTTGTTGGACTTGAACTTGGCGAGGCAGTTTGCCGGGTCGTCGAAGTCGATGGTCTCGATCTGCCAACGGAGCTGAAGCGTCGCGGCGGCAAGTGCGACGTAGAACGGCCAGGCGAGGCCGGCGAGCCATCCGGCGGCGCCGAGACCGACGAGGGTCAGGATATAGAATCCGTAGAGCCAGCGCTTCGAGTCGCCGGCGAGTTTGAGCGCCGTCGACTTGATCCCGACCAGGGCGTCGTCCTCCTTGTCCTGGTGGGCGTAGATCGTGTCGTAGCCGAGGGTCCACACGATGCCCGCGGCGTAAAGCGCCAACGCCGGGTAGGCGAGGGTCCCGGCGACCGCGGCATAGCCGACCAGGGCGCCCCAGTTGAAGGTGATGCCGAGCCAGGCCTGCGGCCAGTACGTCACACGCTTCATCAGGGGGTAGAGCGCGATCAGCGGCAGCGAGGCAATCGCGAGGGCGACCGTGAACCGGTTGAACTGCAACAGCACCAGAAGCCCGACGAGCGACAACAAAACCATATAGAGATAGCCGGATTTGAGCCCGACCTCGCCACTGGCGATCGGGCGGTCGGCGGTGCGTGCGACCCGGGCGTCGAGCTCGCGGTCGCGAATGTCGTTCCACACGCAGCCGGCCCCGCGCATGACGAAGCTGCCGACCGCGAACAGCGCGCCGAACACCAGCCCGGCCGCCCACTCCGGTGCCGCCGCGATCTCCGGCGTTCGACCGGGCCCCGCCAGCGCCAGCGTCAGTCCCCACCAGCATGGGATCAACAGCAGCCAGGTGCCGATCGGGCGGTCGACCCGGATCAGCGTCAGGTAGGGGCGGAGCGCTGCCGGCGCCATGCGATGCGCCCAGTTTTCGTGGATGTCGCTCGCGCTTTCGGTTTTGGCGAACCCGGCCATGGGGTATCTTGGCCCAAGGCGTTCGATTGGCTCAAGCAACAAGAAAGTGATGATGACCACGACGGCGAAGGCGCGGCTCTACGTCGAAGTCGATCTCGCCGCGGGCGAGGCGGTTTCGCTCGCCGCGGGGCAGACGCATTACTTGGGCAACGTGCTGCGGCTGGAGCCGGGCGCCTCGGTGCTGCTGTTCAACGGCCGCGACGGCGAATGGATCGCCCGGATCGACGATCTCGGCAAGGGCGAGGGGGTGCTGACTTGCGTCGGGCCGACCCGGGCGCAGGGCGTGGCGCCCGACCTGTGGCTGGTGTTCGCGCCGATCAAGCGGGCGCCACTCGACTTTCTCGTCCAAAAGGCGGTCGAGCTCGGGGTCGCGGCACTCTGGCCGGTATTCACCGAGCACACCGACGTCAAACGGGTCAACACCGGGCGCATGACCACGACCGCGATCGAGGCGGCGGAACAGTCGGCGCGCCTGACCGTGCCCGAAATTATGGCGCCGACGCGGCTTGCCAAGGCGCTGGAGGAGTGGCCGGACGGACGGCGGCTCCTGGTCTGCGCCGAGGCCGGCGAGGCGACGCCGATCGACGAGGCGCTGCACGCCGCCGAGCCGGACGTGCCCTACGCCATCCTGACCGGGCCCGAGGGCGGCTTCGCCCCGTCCGAGCTTGACGGAGTCCGCAAACTGCCCTTTGTTAGCGCCGTCAATCTCGGACCGCGCCTGCTCAGAGCGGAAACCGCGGCACTCGCGGCGCTCGGTTGTTGGCAGGCGGTGCTGGGCGACTGGCGGTCCCGGCCGCCGAAGCGCGACTGACCTTGCATCGGGCGAACGACAACCCAATGTAATAGGATTCAATGGCGGCACCCACCGATTCAGACGGCCAACCCGTAGCCAGCAAGGCCCAACTCGTCGAGTATCTCGAGGCGGGCTGCAAGCCGGCGGCGGACTGGCGCATCGGCACCGAACACGAGAAGTTCGCCTACGACATCGAAACCTTGAAACGGTTGCCCTACGAAGGGACGCGGGGCATCGGCGTGCTGCTCGACGGGTTGCGGCGTTTCGGGTGGGAGCCGGTCAGCGAGGGCGGCAACGTTATCGCCTTGCGCAAGCCGGACTGCTGCTCTGTGACGCTGGAGCCGGGCGGCCAGCTCGAGCTTTCCGGCGCCCAGCTCGAGACCGTCCACGAGACCTGCGCCGAGGTCCACGAGCACTTGGCCGAGGTCAAGGCGGTGTGCGAGGAAATCGGCGCCGGCGTGCTGGGCCACGGCTTCGACCCGAAATCGAAGCGCGACGATATCTCGTGGATGCCGAAGGGGCGCTACAAGATCATGCGCGCCTATATGGCGACCAAGGGCGAACTCGGCCACGACATGATGCTTCGCACCAGCACGGTGCAGGTCAATCTCGACTTCTCCTCCGAGGCCGACATGGTCCGGAAGATGCGGGTCGGCGTCGCCTTGCAGCCTGTCGCGACGGCCTTGTTCGCCAACTCGCCTTTCACCGAGGGCAAGCCCAACGGGTTCCTCAGCTGCCGCAGCCATGTCTGGACCGACACCGATCCCGACCGCTGCGGCATGCTGCCCTTCGTGTTCGACGATGGGTTTGGCTTCGAGGCATGGACCGACTACTTGCTCGGCGTGCCGATGTATTTCGTCTATCGCGGCGGCCAGTACCTCGACGTCAGCGGCCGCTCGTTCCGCGACTTCATGGCGGGCGAGCTCGCCGGCTTCGAGGGCGAGACGCCGTCGATGGGCGACTGGGTCGACCATATGACCACCGCCTTTCCGGAAGTCCGCCTCAAGCGGTTCATCGAGATGCGCGGCGCCGACGCCGGACCGTGGGGCAGTCTCTGCGCCCTGCCGGCGCTCTGGGTCGGGCTGCTGTACGACCAGACCGCGCTCGACGCCGCCTGGGACCTGGCCAAGGATTGGAGCGAGGAGGAACGGGAGGCGCTGCGCGACGAGGTGCCACGTCTCGGGCTGAAGACGCCGTTCCGGCAGGGCACGGTGCAGGACTTGGCCCGGGACATGCTGGCGATCGCCGAAGCCGGGCTGAAGCGCCGCGCCCGGCTCGACAACAATGGCCAGGACGAGTCGATCTTCATCGGCGAATTGCACGAGATCGCCGCATCGGGCGAGACCCCCGCCGAGCGCCTGCTCGACGCCTACGAGAACCGGTGGGGCGGCGACATCGACCGTATCTACGGCGAGATGTCGTACTAGCCGGCGGAGCGGAAATTTAAATCGTCATCCCGGACGCCGCGTCAGCGGCGATCCGGGACCCAATCCGGAAGACCAACGGGCCGGGTGTCCGGTTCGCCGGTTTGGCGAAATGGGTCCCGGGTCTCGCCCTGTCGGGCTCGCCCGGGATGACGAAGAAATGAAATGCGGGGACACGATTTCAGCACGCCGATGCCTGTCGCAAAAACCTTCGCCATCGTGTCCCCGTATTTCGTCACCTGCGCGGGGGTGACGAATGAAGGGAATCGCTACTCGACCTCGAACTTTTCGCCGGCAACCCTGAGCGTGCGCTTGATGCGCAGCTTCTTACCCGCATCGTCGATGCCCCAGTATTCGATGGTGATGACGTCCGCCGCGCGCTTGGTGGCGACGTGATGGTCCGGCTGGACCAGGGTCTTGCCGGCGTTGATCCGGTATTTGACCTGCGCGCTGAGGCAGGCCTTGCCGTCCTCGAAACACACCTTGCCGCCGCTCAAGGTGATCCCGGTGCCGGCGGTCTCGGTGTAGCGGCGGGCGTGGAAGTACTTGTGACGGCCGTCGGCGAACTCGTAGCGCAGGTCATCCAAGGCGAATTCGATCTTGGCCGGCTCCGTCGGCTTCGGGCGCGCCTCGGTCTTCTCTTCCTCGCAGGCGGCGAGGAAGAGCAGAGGAACAAGCAGCAATCCGAGACGCTTCGCTTGCACGGGTTCTCCCGCTCAGGCGGCTGTGCCGCCGACCGTCAATCCATCGATCCGCATCGTCGGCTGGCCAACGCCGACCGGCACGCTCTGGCCGTCCTTGCCGCAGGTGCCGATGCCGGAATCGAGCTCCATGTCGTTGCCGATCAACGCGACCTTGGTTAGCACGTCGGGGCCGTTACCGATCAGTGTCGCACCCTTTACCGGGGCGCCGACCTTGCCGTTCTCGACCCGGTAGGCCTCGGTGCAGGTGAAGACGAACTTGCCGCTGGTGATGTCGACCTGGCCGCCGCCGAACTGCACCGCGTAGAGCCCGTCGGTGACCGAGGCGATGATCTCGTCCGGGTCCTTGTCGCCGCCCAGCATGTAAGTGTTGGTCATCCGCGGCATCGGGGCGTGGGCATAGGACTGGCGCCGCCCGTTGCCGGTCGTCGCCATGTCCATCAGCCGGGCGTTGAGGCGGTCCTGAATATAGCCGACGAGGATGCCGTCCTCGATCAGGGTGGTCGAGGAGGTCGGGGTTCCCTCGTCGTCGATGGTCAGCGATCCGCGCCGGTCCGCCATCGTGCCGTCGTCGATCACGGTGACACCGGGGGTGGCGACGCGCTCGCCCATCAGTCCGGCGAAGGCCGAGGTCTTCTTGCGATTGAAGTCACCCTCCAATCCGTGGCCGATCGCCTCGTGCAGCAATACGCCGGGCCAGCCCGGGCCGAGCACGACCTGCATCTCGCCGGCCGGCGCCGGCTCCGAGTCGAGATTGACCAGCGCCTGTCGCAATGCCTCGTCGGCATAGGCCCGCCAGGTCTCGGGTTGCATATGCTCGCCATAGGCGCAGCGCCCGCCGGCGCCGTAGCTGCCGGTCTCCATGCGCTTGCCCTCGCCGGCGACGACCGCGACGTTGAGGCGCACCAGGGGCCGGATGTCGGCGACCCGTTGCCCGTCGGGGCGAAGGATTTGCACCGCCTGCCACTCGCCCGAGAGCGACGCCATGACCTGGTGCACCTTGTCGTCCTTGGAGCGGAGGTAGGCATCGATCTCGGTCAACAGCGCGACTTTGGATTCGAAGTCGACCTGGCCCAGCGGGTTGTCCGGTGCGTAGAGGCTCTGATTGGTGCCCGATGGTGCATCGGCGAAAGCGCCGCCGTGGCCGCTCCGCACCGCCTTCACCGTGTCGGCGGCGCGCCGGATCGCCGCTTCGGAAAGCTCCGAAGCGTGGGCATAACCGGTCGCTTCGCCCGAAACCGCGCGCAGGCCGAAGCCCTGGCTGGTGTCGAAACTGGCGCTTTTGATCCGGCCGTCGTCGAAGGAGACGCTCTCCGACTGACAGTATTCGAGATACAGCTCGCCGTCGTCGGCGCCCGCCAGAGCGTCGTCGACGATGCCCTCGACCCGGGTCCGGTCGAGCCCGGCGCGGTTGAAAAAAAGCTCGTCGGTCTTTGCAAGGTCGCTCATATCGACTGCGAAATCCTTTTCCATCGAGGCCGTCCGGGTTCGGCGAATCGGCCGGCGGCGGTGGATCGGTGCTTCGTCGATCCCGTGTTAATCACAATATTGTCTTATAAACCACTAATTTGCATCCGTTCGGCCGGAATTTCTCTCCCAATCGCGGAAATAGGGTGAGTCTGAATCGATCGAATTCGGCCGTATTCCGAGGTCATCGAGTCGCTCCGCGAATATCCCTTGAAAGCGCGGAAACGTTAGGTTTCTCGCGACATAGTGTCGCGGCGATAACACACCGTGGACTTGGATGTTATACAGACGCCCGGACAATGACGCGAGGGCGTCGTCAAACGCTTTTAAAGCCTTCGGGCTGGCTTGGCGGCGGTGCTTGAGGCAAACTCCGCAGGACTCGGGTTTTGGGGCGCCAACATGGCGGCGGCGCCGGGTCTGTACCGCAACGGCCGGTCACTGACGAGCGACTGGCGCATGGTTAGGGGAGACGGGAGCGTGACTAGGCGACTGGTTGGGTTAGCGGTATTTTTCATGACGGCGTTCGGTGGCGTGGCGGTCGCGTCCGAGCCGAAACCTTGGCAACTCGGGTTCCAACCGGCGGCGTCGCCGACGATGGAACGGATCACCGATTTCCACGACGGGCTTCTGTGGGTGATCTTCGTGATCGCCGCCTTCGTGTTGGGCGTAATGGCATATGCCTGCCTCAGGTTCCGGGAATCGAAAAACCCGACACCGTCGAGGACTACCCACAACACGCTGCTCGAGCTCGTGTGGACGGCAGTTCCGGTGATTATCTTGGTCGCCATCGCGATTCCGTCGATCAAGCTGATTTACAGCGCCGACCGGATCGAGGACGCCGACATGACGCTGAAGGCGATCGGCCACCAATGGTATTGGACGTACGAGTATCCGGACCACGGCAATTTCACCTTCGACGCCAACATGTTGTCGGTAGACGACCTCAAGGATACATCCAAACGGATGATGGAGACCGACGAGCGAATCGTCCTGCCGGTCGGCAAGAAAATTCGTTTGCTGATCACCGCCGACGACGTGCTCCACAACTGGGCGGTACCGTCCTTCGGCATCAAGCTCGACGCGGTGCCGGGCAAGCTCAACGAGACCTGGGTGCAGATCAACAAGCCCGGCGTCTATTACTGCTTCTGCTCGGAGCTCTGCGGCACCAACCACAGCTACATGCCGATCGCGGTCGAGGCGGTGTCGGAAGACGAGTTCAAGGCCTGGGTCGAAAAAGCCAAGAAAAAGTTCGCACGGGTCGACGAGCCGGCGCGCGATGAGGCCGTCAAGGTCGCCCGGCGCCGCGCCGGCAATTAGAGCGAGAGATCGAGGGACTTGGAAATGGCTGAAGCAACGGCGGCGGGAGCCCACGGCCACGACGAACATTCGCCGGTGGGCTGGCGACGTTGGCTCTACTCCACCAACCACAAGGACATCGGCACGATGTACCTGACGATCGCGGTGATCGGCGGGGTCGTTGGGCTGTTATTCTCGATCTATATGCGCATGGAGCTGCAGGAGCCGGGCGTCCAATACATGACCAACGAGGACGGCTCGCCCAACGGCCACATCTGGAACGTAATCATCACCGCGCACGGGCTGATCATGGTGTTTTTCGTGGTCATGCCGGCACTGATCGGCGGATTCGGCAACTGGATGGTGCCGCTGATGATCGGCGCGCCGGACATGGCGTTCCCGCGGATGAACAACATCAGTTTCTGGCTCCTGGTGCCGGCCCTGCTGCTGCTGGTCGGCTCGGCGGTGATCGGCGGCGGCGCGGGCACGGGCTGGACGGTGTACCCGCCGCTGTCCTCCATCGGCGGCTTCGGCCATGACACGCCGGCCGTCGACATGGCGATCTTCTCGCTGCACCTGGCCGGCGCGTCGTCGATCCTGGGTGCGATCAACTTCATCACCACGATCTTCAACATGCGGGCGCCGGGCATGACGCTGCACAAGATGCCGCTCTACGCCTGGGCAATCCTGATCACCGCCTTCCTGCTGCTGCTGTCGCTGCCGGTGCTGGCCGGCGCCATCACCATGCTGCTGACCGACCGCAACTTCGGCACCAGCTTCTTCAAGCCCGATGGTGGCGGCGATCCGATCCTGTTCCAGCACCTGTTCTGGTTCTTCGGGCATCCCGAGGTCTACATCATGATCCTGCCGGGCTTCGGCGTCGTCAGCCACGTCATTTCGACCTTCTCGAAGAAGCCGATCTTCGGCTATCTCGGCATGGCCTACGCGATGTTGGCGATCGGCTTCATCGGCTTCATCGTTTGGGCCCACCATATGTACACGGTCGGCCTGAACGTCGACGCGCGGGTCTATTTTACTGCGGCGACGATGGTCATCGCGGTGCCCACGGGGATCAAGATCTTCAGTTGGATCGCGACCATGTGGGGCGGCTCGATCCGCTTCGACACGCCGATGCTGTACGCGGTCGGGTTCATCTTCCTGTTTACCGTGGGCGGTGTCACCGGCGTGGTGCTGTCCAACGCCGGGGCCGATCTGGCGATGCACGACACCTACTACGTGGTGGCGCACTTCCATTATGTGCTGTCGGTCGGCGCGGTGTTCGCGATCTTCGCCGGGTTCTATTACTGGCTCGGCAAGATGTGCGGGCGGACCTATCCGGAATGGGCCGGTCGGCTGCAGTTCTGGATCACCTTCATCGGCATCAACCTGACCTTCTTCCCGCAGCACTTCCTCGGGTTGGCCGGCATGCCGCGTCGCTATATCGACTACCCCGACGCCTTCGCGGGATGGAACTACGTATCGTCGATCGGCTCTTACATTTCGGCGGTCGGCGCGGTGTTGTTCCTCACCATCGTGTTCTACACCGTGAAGGCGGGCCGGAAGGTCGAGGAGAATTACTGGGGCGAAGGCGCCACGACGCTCGAGTGGACGGTGACGTCGCCACCGCCGTTCCACAGCTACGACGAACTACCGCACGTCAGGTAGGCAAGCGGTAGAGAACGGAGGACCAGCGTGTCCGACACTTCGCATCCGATGAACGCCGCGGCCTCGCCGGCCGGCGTCGCCGACTACCTGGCGCTGCTGAAGCCCAGGGTGATGTCGCTGGTGGTGTTCACCGGGTTCGCCGGACTCTACGTGGCGCCGGGTACGCTGCATCCGGTGCTCGCGGCGGTCGCGGTGCTGTGCATCGCTGTCGCGGCGGGGGCGTCGGGCGCGATCAACATGTGGTACGACCGCGATATCGACGGGCTGATGACGCGCACCTGCGAGCGGCCGATCCCGACGGGCCGGATCGTGCCCGAGGAAGGTTTGGCGTTCGGCGTGATCCTCGCCGGTGGCGCGGTGGCGCTGATGGGACTGGCGACGAACGTCGTCGCGGCGGCGCTACTGCTGGCGGCGATCCTGTTTTACGTCTTCGTCTATACCATCTGGCTGAAACGGCGGACGCCGCAGAACATCGTCATCGGCGGTGCCGCCGGCGCGTTTCCGCCGATGATCGGCTGGGCCGCGGTCACCGGCTCGGTCGGCGTCGAATCGCTGGTACTGTTCGTGCTGATCTTCTTCTGGACGCCGCCGCATTTCTGGTCGCTGGCGCTCTATCGCTCGGACGACTACGCCCGGGCCGGCGTGCCGATGCTGCCGGTGGTCCGGGGTGCGGCCGTGACCAAGAAGCATATCATCGCCTATACGATCCTGCTGCTGCCACTGTCGGTATTGCCGACGGTGCTGGGTTTCGCCGGCTGGATTTATGGATCGGCAGCGATCCTGCTCGGCCTTGTCTTTATCGCGGCGGCGCTCGCCGTGTGGTTCGACGCGACCGACCGGGCGCCGAAACGGATGTTCGGGTTTTCGATCCTCTATCTCTTCGGCCTGTTCGCGATGCTGATCGCCGACCGGGCGCCCGGACTCGCGGGCTGACGGGACGAAACGATGACACGAGCGACGATGACCGACGGACGCGACGGTCCGGACCAAAGGAAAGAGGCGGGACGACGTTTGCGCGCGCGCAACCGGGCGATGCTGATCGCTCTCTTTGCGGTGGTCATTATCCTCTACGTGGTCGGACTCGTTCGGATCGACGGAGGTTGAGGTCGTGGCGCAGGCGATGAAAAACCGCAACAACAGGATGCTCGCCGGCCTATTGGTCGTGGTCGCGGCGATGATCGGCCTATCCTACGCCTCGGTGCCGCTCTACGACCTGTTCTGCCGGGTCACCGGCTTCGGCGGCACGACCCAGGTGGCCGAGACCGAGAGCACCGTCGTGATCGACAGGCGCATGAAGGTGCGCTTCGATTCCTCGGTCAGCGGGCGGCTCGATTGGGCCTTCCAGCCGGTTCAGCGCCAGGTCGAGCTCAAAGTCGGCGAGAACGCGGTGGCCTACTTCCGCGCCACCAACCGCTCCGACGAGGTCCTCGTCGGCACCGCGACCTTCAACGTAACGCCGCTCAAGGCCGGCCCATACTTCAACAAGATCGAGTGCTTCTGTTTCACCGAGCAGCGGCTCGAGCCGGGCCAGAGCGTCGAGATGCCGGTCGCCTTCTTCGTCGACCCGGCGATCTCGGAAGACGTTGATCTCGATGAAGTGAAGACCATCACCCTTTCCTACACCTTCTTCCCGGTCGAGGGGAAAGAACCTGAACGACCGACCAAGGTCAGCCGGCTCGATCGCGCCGGACGTCCCAAAGTCGAATAGCGACGAAAGCGAAGAGCGAGGACGCAAGATGAGCGATGCCGCCGAACATCACGGACACAAGCACCCGTATCACCTAGTCGATCCCAGCCCCTGGCCCGCCGTCGGCGCGCTCGCCGGTGCGGCCCTGACCTTCGGCCTGGTGATGTTCATGCACCCGGGCATCTTCGGCGAGGGGTTGGAGCCGGCGCTCAAGGCGCTCGGCGTCTGGCTGCTCGCCCCCGGCGTGATCCTGGTCGTCCTCACCATGTGGTTCTGGTGGAAGGATGTGATCCAAGAAGCGACCTTCGACGGCTATCACACGCCGATCGTGCAGCTCGGCATGCGTTACGGCATGGCGCTCTTCATCTGCTCCGAGGTGATGTTCTTCGCCGCCTTCTTCTGGGCGTTCTTCGAGGCGAGCCTCTATCCCAAGGAGCTGCCCTACGACCTGCCGGGCGGTATATGGCCGCCCCAGGGTATCGAGGCCTTCGACCCGTGGGATATCCCGTTCCTCAACACATTGATCCTGCTGACCTCGGGCGTCACGGTGACCTGGGCGCACCACGCATTGCGCGAGGGCGACAAGGATGGCCTGGTCAAGGGGCTCGCCCTGACGATCATCCTCGGCGCGCTGTTCACGTCGCTGCAGGCCTACGAGTACATCCACGCGCCGTTCGGCTTCAGCGATGGGATCTACGGCTCGACCTTCTACATGGCGACCGGATTCCATGGCGCCCACGTGATCATCGGCACGACGTTCCTGACCGTGTGCTGGTTCCGGGCGCGCGCCGATCACTTCAAACCGGAGCATCATTTCGGCTTCGAGGCGGCGGCCTGGTACTGGCACTTCGTCGACGTCGTCTGGCTGTTCCTATTCAGCTGCGTTTACTGGTGGGGCGGCGCGTAAGTCCGCTTGCGCCACCCGCCAAGTCGCGGTATTGGGCCCTCATGCATGGAGGTGATCGGCACGAGGGCCTTTTCTCGACGGCGACGAGGGGCGCCGGGCAAGCATGAGCGAATCCTTACCGCGGGTCTCGCCGTTCTCGGCGGGGCTGAAATGCCACTGTCCGCGCTGCGGCGTCGGGCGGCTGTTCGCCGGGTTCCTGACCCTCGTCGACAAGTGCGAGGTCTGCGATCTGGACCTCGCGGACGCCGACAGCGGCGACGGCCCCGCGGTATTCGTGATCTTCGTCACCGGACCGGTCGTCACCGCGCTGGCGATATGGTTCGAGCTCGCCTTCCAGCCGCCCTACTGGTTGCATCTGGTGCTGTGGCCGCCGGCGATACTCGGTGGCACGCTCGCCCTGTTGCGGCCGTTCAAGGCGACGCTGATCGCCCTCCAGTACCGCCACAGGGCCGGCGACACCGGCCAGAACACCTTCGCCGACCGGGACTGAGTCCGGTGCGCTTCCATCCGACGCTTTGGCCGACCGTGTTCACGATCCCGGCGTTGATCGCGCTCCTGGCGCTCGGCACTTGGCAGGTCGAGCGCCTCGGTTGGAAGCAGGAACTGATCGACCGGCTGCAGGCGCGCAGCGCC
The DNA here is from genome assembly GCA_030743445.1 of Alphaproteobacteria bacterium. Lineage (GTDB taxonomy): Bacteria > Pseudomonadota > Alphaproteobacteria > UBA8366 > UBA8366 > JASLSL01. The sequence continues at coordinate 1,869 of JASLSL010000244.1, read as the reverse complement.
GGCCCGGCGGTCGACCTGCCGGTCGGGATCGACAATGCCGCCGAGTGGGAATTCCGCAATGTCCGCCTTAAGGGACGCTACCTGCACGACAAGGAGCTCTACCTCCTCGGCCGGTCGAGGAGCGGCGAGGCCGGGGTGCACGTGCTGACCCCGCTGGTGCGCGACGGCAGGCGCGGGGTGGTGCTGGTCGACCGCGGCTGGGTGCCGCCGAAGCACAAGGACCCGGCGACCCGCGCCAAGGGCCAGATCGCCGGCACGGTCGCGGTCGAGGGATTGGTCCGGATTGCCAAGCCGCCGGGCTTCTTCACCCCGGACAACGACCCGGGAAAGAACCTCTGGTTCTTTTTCGATCCGGTCCCGATGGCCGCGGCGGCGGGGCTTGGCTCGTTGCCCGCCTACTACGTGCTGTCGAACGACGACAAGCTGCCGGGCGGCCTGCCCAAGGGGCGCCAGTGGCGGCTCGATATCCGCAACGACCACCTCGAATACGCGATCACCTGGTATTCGTTCGCGGTCGCCCTCTTGGTGATCTACGTGGTCTACCACCGGCAGAAGTCGTGAGCGCCTACCCGGAGCTCGAGGCCCGGTTCCGCCGCATTTCCGTGCTGCGCGACGGCGCTCGGGTGCTGAACTGGGACCAGTCGGTGATGATGCCGCCAGGGGGTGCGGCGGCCCGGGCCGAGCAGATCGCCGCCCTCGAGGTCCTGCTCCACGAGTTGACGACCAATCCGCGCATGGAAGAGCTGCTCGACGAAGCCGAGGCGGGGCGCGGCGGGCTCGACGGTTGGCAGGACGCTAACCTGGCCGAGATGCGGCGGCGCTGGCGCCATGCCAACGCGGTTCCGGCCGATCTGGTCGAGGCTTACTCGAAGGCCTGCTCGGCCTCGGAGAAGGTGTGGCGCAAAGCACGGCCCGAAAACGACTTCGCGGGCATGCTGCCGCATCTCCGCGAGGTGTTAAGGCTGACCCGCGAGGTCGGGGCGGCGAAGGGGGCGGCCTTCGACTGCTCCGCCTATGAGGGGTTGGCCGACCTCTACGAACCGGACCTTAGGGTGGCCGAGATCGATCCGGTGTTCGACGACTACGCCGCGTTCCTGCCGGACTTCCTCGACGACGTATTGGCGCGCCAAGCCATGGCGACGGCGCCGCACCCACCCGAGGGCCCGTTCCCGATCGCGATCCAACGCGAGCTCTGCCGCCGGATGGCGGAGGCGGTCGGCATCGACTTCGAGGCCGCGCGGCTCGACGAGACCCTGCATCCGTTCTCCGGCGGGGTGCCCGAGGACAGCCGCATCACCACGCGCTACGAAGAGGACGATTTCGCCCAGGGCATGATGGGGGTGCTGCACGAATCCGGCCATGCGATGTACGAAATCGGCCGGCCCGCGGACTGGCGATACCAGCCGGTCGGCCGGGCCCGCGGCATGATTCTCCACGAGAGTCAGTCGCTGATCGTCGAGATGCAGGTCTGCCGCTCGCCCGAGTTCCTCGGCTGGGCGGCGCCGGTGATCGCCGAGGCGTTCGCCAAGGAGGGGCCGGCCTTCGAGGCGGAAAACCTCTACCGTCTCGCGACCCGGGTCGAGCGGTCGCTGATCCGCGTCGACGCCGACGAGGTGACCTATCCGGCGCACGTGATCCTGCGCTACCGGTTGGAGTTGGCGATGATCGGGGACGAGCTCGATCCGGCCGAGCTGCCGGCGGCGTGGAACGACGGGCTGGAGGCGCTGCTCGGCATCCGCCCGCCCGACGACCGGCTCGGCTGCCTGCAGGACATCCATTGGTACAGCGGGGCATGGGGCTACTTCCCGACCTATACCCTGGGGGCCATGACGGCGGCGCAGCTGTTCGACGCGGCCAAGCGCGACGACC
>JASLSL010000243.1 GCA_030743445.1 Alphaproteobacteria bacterium | reverse complement strand
TGGCGATCCTGTTCCGGGCGCTGGCCGATATCGACCCGGCGACGCTCTGCGGTTCGATCGTGTGCGTTCCGGTCCAGCATCCGCTCTCGTTCCACGCCGACCACCGACTGCCGATTTCCCAATTCATGAAATCGCCGCTCGATCAGGCGCCGGCGGATGCTTGGATCTGCTTTCCGGGCATCGCGGACGGCAATCTGGCGCAAATTCTTGCCGCGACACTGTTCGAAATGATTTCCGAATGCGACTGGGCCGTGGATATCCACACGCCCACGCGCGGCGGCCGCTATGTGCCGATCGCCATCCTGCCGCACCCGGACCTGGGTGCTGCCTATGGTCGCGCCGAGGAAATGGCCCACGCCTTCGGCAGCGGCTGGATCATGCGCACGGATACGGGATTCTACGTCGCCGACGGCATTCTCTGCGTCGAGGCGACGCGCGCGGGGGTGCCCAGCTTCACCTTCGAAACCGGCGAAGGCGGCCGGCTCGAGGAAGACGTGGTCGATGGCGGGGCCGGCTATATCCGCAACGTCATGCGCTGGTTGGGGATGATCGACGGCGACCCGGAACCCGCCGAGCAGACCTACGTCATGCGCGAGTTTCTCGGCCTTAGGGCCGGGCGCGGCGGCCTGCTGCTGACTCGAGCCCGGCTCGGCGACCTGGTCAAGGCCGGCGACGTGCTCTGTTCAATCTTCAACATCTATGGCGACGAGGTGGAAACCATCGTCGCGCCGGAAGACGGCGTCTTCGTTCGCACGACGACGCTGTCCACGGTATCGCGCGGCGAGCGGGCGGCGACGCTCGGCCTATTGTGAGCGGTCCGGGTATGAGCGACGCCGGCGCGCGGGCGCGCTTCGCCTCCCGGATCGAGGAACTGGAAGACGATGTCGTGGCGTTCTGCGCCGAGCTGGTCCGGATCGATAGTCAGAACCCGCCCGGCGATACCGGGCCGCTCGTCGCGGCGATCGAGGCGCGGCTTGGCGACGCGCCGGGGGTGCACGCGCGCCGGATCGTGGCCGAGGACCCCGCCGTCAATCTCGTGGCCATGGTGTCCGGATCGAAGCCGGGGCGCCGCCTGGTTTTCAACGGACATCTCGACACCTTTCCGATCGGCGACACCGCCGGCTGGTCGACGCCGCCGTTGGGCGGCGAGATCAGGGACGGCCGTATTTACGGGCGCGGCGCGTGCGATATGAAGGCGGGCATCGCGGCCTCGGTGACGGCGTTCCTGCTGCTCGCGGAATTCCGGGGCGACTGGGCCGGCGAAGCGGTGCTCGCCCTGGTCGGCGACGAGGAAACCGGCGGCCGATGGGGCACGCAACACCTGCTTGCCAATTTCGAGGAGACGGTGGGCGACGCCATGATCAGCGGCGACGCCGGGTCCCCCCTTGTGGCGCGGATCGGCGAGAAGGGAAATTTGTGGGTCAAGGTGGAGGCCGCCGGCATCGCCAATCACGGCGCCCATGTCCATCTTGGCCAGAATGCGATCGAGGCGTTGCTCGACGCCTTGACGCCGGTCCTGGCGCTAGGCGATGCGCCCTCGCAGCTTCCCGAAGCGATCGCCCGGACCATTCGCGAGGCGGCGCCGATCTCCGAGGCCCTTTCGGGTGCGGGCGAATCCGACACCCTGCAACGGATCACCGTCAATCTCGGGCGCATCGAGGGCGGGCTCAACATCAACACGATCCCCAATTCCGCCAAAGCGCTTCTCGACTTCCGCCTGCCGCCCGGGACCGCGGTCGCCGATCTTCACGCGCGGATCGCCGCGGCACTGGACCCGCTTCGGGACGTGACCTGGGAGGTTCTCTCGGAATGCGAGCCGAACTGGACCGAGCCGGATCATGAACTGGTCCGGCTGGTGCACGACAACGCGCGGGCCGTATTGGGCCGGGACGTGGCGGTGAACTTGCGCCCCGGATTCTCCGACGCCCGCTTCTACCGCCAGAAGGGCGTTCCCTCGGTGGTCTACGGGGTCGCGGCGAACAACATGGGCGGCACCGACGAATTCGCGGACATCGAGGAGCTGCATGCGGTGTTTGCCGTGCACGCACTCACCGCGTTCGATTATCTGTCGGCGTAAATTGCGCGCCACGCCCGGCCGCGTGCTAATGTGGCGGCAAGCAATAACCCATCCGACCGGGAGCCAGATATGTCCCAAGCCAAGTCCCCAGCCATGTCACAGGATCGCTTCGGAAATCCGCACGCGGACGGCGTGCCCTATGCGCGCGGCGAGTTCATCACCTCGAGCCAGGACGACCACGCCAAGCTGCGCCAGGCTTGGGGGTTCATCGAGGGCCGCGCCGCAGAGTCCGGCCTCGAAGTGGTCTACAACTTCAGCGGCCTCGACCGCAGCATGCCAGTCGAGGAAGAGGATTTCGCCCTGCTCGACGACGAGCTCGCCCCGGCGATGCTGGTCGAGCGGCTGAACGAGCTGGCGCTGGAGCACCTCGGCGGCGACGCGGAACGCCACGGCATCATGCTGTTCAACCGCCAGACCGCGGCGGTGCTGGCCGGCACGCTGACCATCGTCAAGCCGGGCGAGACCATTGTCGGGGTCTCGGCGACCGGCAGCCATCCCTGCGTGGTGCGGGCGGCGAAACGCGCCGGGGCGAACTTCGTCGACACCGCCGGCCTCGCCCAGTTCGAGGCGGCGATGGCGGCGCACGACAACGTCAGCCAAGTGTCGATGACGAGACTCGCGGTGAGCTACGAGATCCTCGGCGTCAAGGATATGGACCGCATCGTGCGGTTGGCCCACGACCGCGGCGCCAAGGTCCTGGTCGACGACGCCGGCGGGGCGCGGGTCGGCCCGGCGATCTTCGACCAGCCGAAGCTGCTCGAGCTCGGGGTCGATATCGGCTCCACCGGGCTCGACAAGTACGGCACCATCGGGCCTCGACTAGGGCTCCTGGGTGGTGAGAAGAAGCTCGTCGAGGAAGTCAGGGCGCTCGCCTTCGAGCTCGGCTCGGAGGCCCGGCCGATGCTCTTCCCGGCGGTGGTGCGCTCGCTCGAACAGTACCGGCCGGAACGCGTGCGCGAGCTCGTCGCGACCACCAAGGAAGTCATCGCCGCCCTCAAGCAGCGGCTCGGCAACCGGGTCAGCGAGACCCCGGTGATCGCAAGGCTCGACGGCGAGGACGTGCTCGAGATGGCGATGGAGCGGGCCGGCCTGACCGAGGCGCCGGTGATGCCGATCGAGGCCTCGGCCGGGCTGGCGATGGTGCTGCTGCGCGACCACGGCGTGCTGACCGTCCATTTCGCCGGCCTGCCGCCCGGGACCTCGTCGATGCTGATCAAGTTCATCCCGCCGGAGACCCTGGCGCGGTTCGGCGGCGCCGAGCGATTCGCGGAAGCGGTCGACCGGTCGATCGACCGGCTCGCCGAGGTCATCGCCGACAGGGCGGCGTTCCGCGAGCTGCTGTTCGGTCCGGCGCAAAAGGCCGACGCGGCATGAGTCCATGCGATTGCCCCCTCACCCCAAACCCCTCTCCCGCCAGGGGAGAGGGGCTTTGCGCCATGCCGCTTGGCCAAGGCGGCGCAGCCGCCTGACCCTCTCCCCTCCGAGGGAGAGGGAGGGCCCCGCGAAGCGGGAGGGTGAGGGGATGCGATGAAGAGGTTGCCATGTTCGACCTGATCGACCGGATCGTCGGCCTCGATATCGGCCAGCGCGGCGTCGCCGGGCTGTTGGAGCCGGCCCGGGCCCATGCCGGCGGGCCGATCTGCGAGGTTGCCGCCAAGCCTCTCGCGGGTCTCGGCGTCGGCGACGTGGTGTTCATCCTGACCGGCTCGCTGACCCGCGCCGGGGTCTCGGAGGAGATCGCCGAGAACGACGGCCCGATCGGCGTCGCCGCCTTGGCGCGCGCGATCACCATCGGGTTCAACGCCATCCCGGTGGTGCTGGTGGATGCACCGATAATGGGCAAGGTGGCAGCGATGATCGAGCGCGCCGGCCCCAACGTGGTCAGCTTCGAGCAGGCGCGGATCGCGACCGAGACGCCACGCTTCACCGCGATCGCCGCGATGGCCTCGTGCTCGGACAACGACACCACCGCCCGGGCGGAATGCAAGGCGCTGATCGACGACTACCGGCCCGTGGCCGTGATCTCGGTCGAGCGCGCCGGGATGACCGCCGACGGCACCTACCGCAACGCCCTCGGCCAGGACTACAGTGCGGGCCGCGCGCGGCTCGATTACGTGATCTCGGAGGCTGCGGCGCGCGGCATCCCGACCGTCGGCGTCGGCGACGGCGGCAACGAGATCGGCATGGGTGCGGTGAAGGCGGCGGTCGCCGAGCACGTGCCCCATGGCGAGGTGCTGTGCGCCGAGCTCGCGACCGACGTGCTGCTGCCGGCCGGGGTCTCGAACTGGGGCTGCTACGGAATTTGCGCGGCACTGGCGATCATCGCCGGCAACGGCGAGCTCGCTCACACCGCAGCACTCGAGCGCCGGCTGATCGAGGCCGCGCCCACCCTCGGCCTGGTCGACGGCATGTCGGGCCGGCTCGAGCCGACGGTCGACGGCATGCCGATCGAGGTCCACGTCGGCATCGTCGAGCTGCTCTCCGCCGCCGTCCGGCGGGGGCTGGCGGGTTAACGCCACCACTACTTCTCGTCATTCCCGCGAAAGCGGGAATCCATGCCTGAGCCCCACGAAATCGTCGACTATCGCGGTTGGATTCTCTCAGGCATGGATTCCGGATCGGGCTGCGCCCGTCCGGGATGACGATTGGGGGTTGCTTCGACCGCATCGACAAAAAAAACGGCGGGGTCGGGGCCCGCCGTGTTCGAGTTTGGGGAGGGGAGAAACGCCCTTAGAGCATCTTCCAGCTGCCGTCCGGCTGGCGGCAGGCGGTGCCGAAGGCCTCCTCGGTCCAGCCGTCGACGGTGACGCTCTGACGGAATTCACGGCAGTAGTCGCCGGTGCCCCGGTGGGTGCCCTCGCGCATCGGGGTGACCATGCCGCGGTGGCCTGAATCCGGATTGCGCCAGCCGACCCGGCGGCCGATCGGCGCCGCACCGGCCCGGTTGGTGGCGTTCATCAGATGGTAGCGGTCGGCGTTGTCGAGCGACCGACCGACCTCGTTGCCGAGCATGGCGCCGGCGATGGTGCCGAGCGCCACCGCGGCCAACTGGCCGCGGCCGCGGCCGATCTGCGAGCCGGCCAACGCGCCGAGCCCGGCGCCGACCAGGGTGCCGCCGCTCTGCTTCGGGCCCATGCCGGCGAAGCCCTGCTGGCATGCGGCGAGGCCCAAGCCGAGCACGACAACCGCAAGCGTTCGCTTGATTTTCGTCACTGATATCGAGTTCATGGCTGTTCTCCCTCAACTCGCGTCAGCCGCTGCGATCAGTAGCGCTCGACGACGTGGCGACTGCCGCGGACGATGTAGCCGTTGCCCCGGCGGTCGTAGCACATGGTCCCGACGACCTTGACCTGGTTGCCCCAGCGGTCGGTCTTGTACGAGTAGACCGAATGGCAACGCCGGACTTGGCGGTAGTGGCGCACCCGCTGGCCGCGACGCCAGCGATTGTGGCGGTTGGGGCGGTTGTTGTAGTAGGCGCCGCCGATCAGGTGGCTGATGATCCGGGTCAGTTGTCGGCCCGGCTGATTGCGCGTGGCGTTGTGGCCGCGCTTGTAGGTCTGTTCCTGCTTGTAGCCCGAGCCCTTGTGCCCGTGATGCTTGCCGCCGGCGCTGGCCGGGGAAATCGCGGCGATCGCGGCGAACGCGAAGCCGATCGCGGTGGCGATCGCGGTCTTGCGGATAACGCTGGTGGTCATGACGTAACTCCTCTCTGCGCTCGTGGCGGAAGCCTTGTTTCGTCCCAAATGGCCGCCGCCTGGTTTTGGATATAATAATATATGTACAAATAAAGTCAATAATTTATCTACTTATGCAGATAACATTTATGTTATCTATTAACGCTTTGTTTTTACTAAATGATATTTAATAATTTTAAATCTGAAGACGGAATTTCGGGTTGATTT
>JASLSL010000242.1 GCA_030743445.1 Alphaproteobacteria bacterium | reverse complement strand
GATCCGGAACGGCAAGCTGAGAGGCTGCATCGGCACCGTCGAGGCGCACCAACCGCTGATCGCCGACGTCGCGACCAACGCCTACAAGGCCGCGTTCAAGGATCCGCGCTTCGCGCCGTTGCAGGAGGACGAAAAACAAGGCCTGCAGCTCTCGATCTCGCTGCTCGGCAAGCCCGCGGAAATGAGCTTCAAGGACGAGGCCGACCTGCTGAGCCAGCTTCGACCGAAACAGGACGGCTTGATCATCACCGACGGCAACAAGCGCGGCGTGTTCCTGCCCCAGGTCTGGGAAGGCCTGCCGAAGCCGGTGCAATTCCTCGATCGGCTCAAGGTGAAGGCGGGCCTCGCCGCCGACCATTGGTCGGGTAATTTTCGCGCTTGGCGCTTCGCCGCGATCTCGATCAAACCTGGCGCCGCACCCACCACTGACGCAGCGGCGGACGGCTGAATGACGAAATTCGGCGTTGGCCAGCCAGTCGAGCGGCTCGAGGACCCACGGCTGCTCACCGGGCGCGGCCGCTACACCGAGGACATCGACCTCGAGGACCAGGCCCACGGCCACGTGCTGCGCTCGCCGCACGCCCATGCCGCGATCCGCACGATCGACACGGGGGCCGCCGAGGCGGCGCCGGGGGTGCTCGCGGTCTACACGGCGGCCGATACCAAGGCGGCGGGCTTCGGCACGATTCAGTGCAAGGCGCCGGTCGACCAGAAGGACGGCTCGCCGATGAACCAACCGCCCTTCCCGATCCTGCCCGACGACCGGACGCTTTACATCGGCCAACCGGTCGCCTTCGTCGTCGCCGAAACGGTGGACCAGGCGAAGGACGCGGCGGAGCTGATCGCGGTCGACTACAACCCGCTGCCGGCCGCGACCGACACCCGGACCGCGGCCGATCCGGAGGCGCCCCAGCTCTGGGCGGAGGCGCCCCGGAACACCTGTTTCCTTTGGGCCGAGGGCGACGAGGCGGCGACTGCCGCGGCGATCGATGGGGCGCCGCACCGCCTGGCGCTCGAGCTCGTCAACAACCGGCTGATCATCAACAGCATCGAGGCGCGATCGGCGATCGGCGAGTGGGACGGCGAGCGCCTCACCCTGCGCACTCCGACCCAGGGACCGCACTCGGTCCGGGACCAATTGGCCGAGGACATCTTCAAGCTGCCGAAGGACAAATTCCGGGTCGTGACCGACGACGTCGGCGGCGGCTTCGGGTTGAAGATATTCCTCTACCCGGAGCAACCCCTCGTGCTGCTCGCGGCGCGCGACCTCGGCCGCCCGGTCAAATGGGTCGCCGAGCGCTCGGCCGACGGATTCGTTTCCGACTACCAGGGCCGCGACCAAATCAACCGGGTCGAGGTCGGCTATGACGACGAGGGCCGGATTCTGGGGCTCCGCTCGCTCACGACCGGCAATCTCGGCGCCTATGTCTCTAACTTTGCGCCTTATATCGTCGCCGATTGCGGCGCCGGCAACTTGACCGGGGTCTATGTGATTCCGGCGATCTATACCGAGGTCCGGGCCGTCTTCACCAATACGGTGCCGGTCGACGCCTATCGCGGCGCCGGTCACCCGGAGGCGATCTACGTGGTCGAGCGGGCGCTGAATGCGATCGCGCGCGAGCTCGGCATCGACCAGGCCGAGGTGCGGCGGCGCAACTTCATCCAGCCGGACCAGTTTCCCTACGAGACCCCGATCATCTGGACCTACGATTCGGGCGACTTCGAGGGCACGTTGGAACAGGCGGCGCGGCACGCCGACCTCGCGGGTTTCGAGGCGCGGCGCGCCGATGCGGCGGCGGCCGGTAGGCTGCGCGGCCTCGGCATCGGGTGCTACGTCAAGGGCGTGCGCTTCGGCATGGGCGAGACGGCGACGCTCGAAGTCGACCAGACCGGCCTTGTCACCATCTATATCGGCAACCAGTCGAACGGCCAGGGGCACGCGACCGCCTTCCCCCAGATCGTCGCCGCCAAGCTCGACATCGACATCGAGCGGGTCAGGCTGGTGCAGGGCGACACCGATCTGGTGAAATCCGGCCACGGCACGGGTGGGTCGCGCTCGCTGCTGAACGGCGGTATCGCCTGCGACAAGGCGGCGGGCGCCCTGATCGAGGAGGGCAAAGAGCTTGCCGCCGATTTGTTGGAGGTCGCGGCGGTCGACATCGAGTACGCCGACGGAACCTTCGCGGTCGCCGGCACCGACCGGCGCCTCGGCCTCGGCGAGGTCGCGGACCACGATCGGGGCTTTGCGGCCGAGAATTTCTTCGTCGCCGACGACAATACCTACCCCAACGGCTGTCATATCGCCGAAGTCGAGATTGACGGCGAGACGGGCGAAACCGCGCTCGTCGCCTTCACCGTGGTCGACGATTACGGCGTGGTGGTGAACCCCCTGCTGCTCGAAGGGCAGGTCCATGGCGGCATCGCCCAGGGCATCGGCCAAGCGCTGATGGAGCAATCCGTTTACGATGAATCGGGGCAGCTCGTGACCGGCTCGCTCATGGATTACTGCATGCCGCGGGCCGACGACCTGCCGTCCTTTACGGTGGATTTCAACCAGAACGCCCCGTGCCGGACCAATCCGATGGGCATCAAGGGTGCGGGCGAAACCGGTGCGGTCGGCGCACCGGCGGCGGTGGTCCACGCGGTGCTCGACGCGCTGGCGCCGCTCGGCATCGGCCATATCGACATGCCGACGACGCCCGAGCGGATCTGGCGCGCGATTAGGCAAGCGAAATGACCGATCCCGCGGCACTGCTGCCGGACTTGGTCGACATCGCCAAGCGGGCGGGGGCGGCGATCATGGAAGTTTACGGGCACGAGTTCGAAGTCGAGCTGAAGGCCGACGATTCGCCGGTGACCGAGGCCGATCTCGCCTCGGAGGCGATCATCGCCGCGGCACTCGCGACATTGACCCCGAACATTCCGGTGGTGGCCGAGGAGTCCTTCGCCGAGCACGGCGGCCCAGAGGTCGGCGGCGGTCCGTTCTGGCTCGTCGACCCGCTCGACGGCACCGCCGAGTTCGTCAGCCGCAACGGCGAGTTCACCGTCAATATCGCGCTGATCCGGGACCGCCGTCCGGTCGCGGGAATCGTTTTTGCCCCGACGCTCGATCTGACCTATACCGGTGCCGCGGGCCTGGGCGCATTCCGCCAGGAAGGAGCCGGTGCGGCCCAAGGCATAGCGGCGCGAACGCCGCCCGCCGACGGCCTGATCGTCGTGGCGAGCCGGCGTCACGGCGACACCGAAGTGCTCGACCGGTTCCTCGCCGACCACACCGTCGCCGAGATGAGCAACGCGGGCAGTTCGTTGAAATTCTGCCGCCTCGCCGAGGGCAAGGCTGACCTCTATCCACGCTTCGGGCGGACCATGGAGTGGGATACCGCGGCGGGACAGGCGGTGCTCGACGCCGCCGGCGGTCGGGTCGAGACCGCCGAGGGCGACCCCCTGCTCTACGCCAAACCGGGTTTCGAGAATCCCCACTTCATCGCCTGGGGTGCGAAGGGTTAGGCGGCGGCGGCCTCGGCCTCGGCCGCTTCGAGCGCCAACATCGCGCGCTTGCGCTCGGGTCCCCAGCGATAGCCGGTGATGGCGCCGGTCGAGCGGATGATCCGGTGGCACGGCACCAGCCACGACACTGGGTTGCGGGCGACCGCTCCGGCCACCGCGCGTGCGGCACCCGGCTTGCCGACCGCCCGGGCCAGCCCCTCGTAGCTCATCACCTTGCCCGGCGGAATCCGCAGCAGCGCTTCCCAGACCTTGATCTGGAACGACGTGCCGCGCAGCACCACGCGAAGGTCGCCGCCGGCGCCGTCGAAGGCCTGCTCGGCGAATTTCTCGGTCGTGGCGGGCGCCTCGACGCATCGTGCTTCTCCGAACGGGCCGAGCAAATCCTCTTCGGTCGCCGCACGCCCCGCCGCCAGCTCGAAGGCGAGGCCGCAGACGCCGCGCTCGGTCGCGACGATCAGGCAATCGCCGAATGGACTCGAATGCCAGCCGTAGGAGAGCTCCAGTCCCGCGCCCGCGCGCTTCCATTCGCCGGGGGTGACAGCCTCGTGCGCGACGAACAGGTCGTGCAGCCGCCCGGGACCCGAGAGCCCCGCATCGTAGGCCGCCTCGAGCACGCTCGCTTCCCCGGCAAGGCTCGCCTTGGCCCGTTCCAGGCTCAGATGCTGGAGGAACTTCTTCGGGCTGATCCCAGCCCAGCTCGTAAAGAGACGCTGGAAGTGATAGGGGCTGAGCCCGACTTCGTCCGCCACCGCCTCGAGACGAGGTTGCTCTTCGAAATGGCGCACCAAGAAGTCGAGGGCCGCGGCGATGCGTTGATAATCGCGGCTGCCCGTCCGATCGATGTTTTCGAGTATGGTCATACCCACAAGCTAGGCCGACGCTCCCGTCCGCGCCACCCGCTTCTTGCGGCGATTATTTCGACGTCAACAACCAAACTGTCATTCCCGCGAAAGCGGGAATCCACGCCTGAGCGCTTCAATCCGGCAATTTCGGCGCGCGTGCGATGCTCTCAGGCATGGATTCCAGATCGGCGTCGGGACACCGTCCGGAATGACGACTCGCGTGCTATCCGGCTTTCCCGTCGAATTCGAGCGCGTAATAGACCGCGCCCGGGATCGGGCTATGGTAATAGGGCGGTGTGGCGACGAAGCCGAGGTCGCGGTAGAGCGCGTCCGCCGCTTCCATGATCCGTGGCACGGTATCGAGCCGCAGCGTCCGGTAGCCCGCCTCGCGGCCGAAATCGACGATCTTCCTCGCCAAGCGCCGGCCGCGGCCGAGGCCGCGATGGCCGGGCCGCACGTAGAGCCGCTTGATCTCGCCTTCGTCGGCACGGAGCGGCCGGAGCGCCACGCACCCCGCCGCCGCGCCGTCGACCGTCGCCAGGATCAGAATTCCCCTGGGCCTTGTATAGTCGCCGGGCAGGCCCGCCAATTCCTCGTCGAAGCCTTGGAAGCAGAGGTCGAAGTCGAGGGTCGCGGCATATTCGAGGAACATCTCCCGGACGGTTTCGACTTCATCGCTTCCGGCTTCCCGCAAGACAATCTCGCGCTGTCGTTCCGCCGACATCGCTCGTCTCACCCGCCCGCGAGGATGTCGCGGTAGACCGCGGTGTCGATGTTGCCGCCCGAGACGATCACGCCGACCTTCTTGCCTGCCATCGCATCGCGTTCCTTGAGCAAGGCTGCCAGCGTCGCCGCCCCCGCACCTTCGACGAGATTGTGGGTGTCGGTGTAATAGTGCCGGATCGCCGCCTTGATCTCGTCTTCCGAGACCGCGACGATGCGCGCTACCCCCTCGAGGATGGTGGCGAGCGCCGCCGCGTCGGGAATCCGCACCGCGAGCCCGTCGGCCATGGTCTCGGACGAATTGGTCGAGACCGGCTCGCCGGCCTCGAACGACAGCGCATAGGTCGGCGCGTTCTCGGCCACCACGCCGACCACCTCGGTCTTGAGCCCCAACGCCTCGCGCGCCGAAATCATGCCGCAGACGCCGGACCCCATGCCGATCGGCACATAGACCGTATCCAGGTCGGGCACCGCCTGCAGCAGCTCCATCCCATAGGTGCCGACCCCCTGCACCAGGGTCCGGTCGAAGGACGGCATCGGCACCAGGCCCTGGGCCTCCGCCTGCTCGATCGCGTAGTCGAGCGCTTCGTTGAAGTCCGCCCCGTGCTCGATCAGTTCGGCGCCGAAGGCGCGCATCGCCGCGTTCTTCTCCACACTGTTGCCGTGCGGCACGTAGATCACCGCGCGGACGCCGGCGCGTTTCGCGGCGAAGGCGACCGATTGGCCATGATTGCCGCGGGTCGCCGCAACCAGGCCGGCGGCGTCGGGGTGTTCGCGCTTGAAGGCCTCGAGGTAGACCAGTCCGCCGCGCACCTTGAAGGCGCCGATCGGGGTGTGGTTCTCGTGCTTGACCCAGACCTCGGCGCCGCAGCGCTCGGCCAGCAACGGCCAGCAATATTGCGGCGTCGGCGGCATCACCGAGTAGATGAGCTCGGCGGCGGTTTCCAGTTCGGCTTTGGATGCGGTGCTCATGGCGTATTCATAGCAGGCTCACTTGCGCTGGGCGATGACGATTCCGGCGAGGATCGCCACCGCCGCGAACGCGAGCGGCGGGGTAAAGCTCTCGCCCATCACGACTACCGCAGCGGCGAGGGCGACGACCGGCTGAGCGAACTGGGTCGAGCCGATGCGCTCGGTGCCGCCCCGCGCCAACGCCCAGTACCAGGCGACATAGGCAAGCACGGTCGGAAAGATAACAAGATAGGCGATCGAACCCCAGCCGACCGCGGTGACCGCTCCCCAATGGGTGGCGTCGAGATTGAACCCCAGGACCGGCAGTAGCACGACGCCGCCGATCGACAGGCCCCAGATCGTCGTGCTCCAGGTGCCAATGCTCGGCTCGACACGGCTGCCGGTGACGTAACCCCACGACGCCATGATGCAGGCGAGAACGCACATCAGATCGCCCTCGAGCGTCACGCCCGGATCGTCGTAGCCGAAGCGCGTGCCGATCAGGACCACTTCGCCGACCAAGGCGACGGCGGCGCCGATCCACCAGTTCCGGCCCGGCGGCCGGCGATCGGCGATCGCGCCGAAGAGGCCGGTGAACACCGGCAGGAGAGCCAGTATCAGCGCCGCGTGCGCCGTCGTCGTGCGCGCCACGCCGAGGCCGAACAGCAGCGGAAAGGCGACGAACCCGCCGACGCTCGAATAGACCAGCAACCGCCAATCGGTCGATTTTCGCGGCAGCGGCAAACGCAACAAAATCCCAGCCGGTAGAACGATACAGGTCGCCAACAGGGTGCGCAGTACCCCCACCGTCAACGGGTCGATTTCACCGACCGCGAGCTTGGTCGCCGCCGGGGTCAGGCCCCAGAAGACCGAGGCGACCGCGGCGGCGACATAGGTCGCGGCGGCGACATAGGTCGCGGCGGGGCTCACAGGTCGATCGTGCCGCGCATGAAGGTCGCCGCCTCGCCGCCGATACGGACCCGCTCGCCGAGATATTCGCACTGGATTTCGCCGCCGCGCTTCGAGATCTGGCGGGCGAACATCTTCTTCTTGCCGAGGCGCCCGGCCCAATAGGGAATCGAGGTGCAGTGCGCGGACCCGGTCACCGGATCCTCCGGGATGCCGGCGCCGGGCGCGAAGAACCGCGAGACGAAATCGCAGTCGTCGCCGGGCGCCGTGCAGATCGTGCCAAGCACGTCGAGCTCGACCAGCCGCGCCATGTCGGGTACCAGGGCCGCGACCTGGGCCTGGGTCTCGAACACCGCAAAGCCGTCGCGCGCCGCGAGGATTTCCACCGGCTCGGCGCCGAGTGCGCCGGCGACATCGCCGAAATCGCGCGGCCCGGGCGGCCTTGCCGGGAAGTCCATCATCAGCTTGCCGTCCTCCAGCACCACGTCCAGCGTGTCGCCGATCTTGGTGTGGAAACGGACCGCCTCGCGTCCCGGCTCGAGCTCGGTGAAGATTATATGGGCGGTCGCCAGGGTCGGATGCCCGGCGAGATCGATCTCGACCTGCGGCGTGAACCAACGGATATCGAAATCCTCGCCGTTGGCGACGATGAACGCGGTTTCGGGCAGATTATTTTCCTCGGCGATCGCCTGCATGGTGTCCTCCGCAAGCCAGTCCTCGAGCGGGCAGACCGCGGCGGGGTTGCCAGCGAAGACTCTGCCGGCGAAGGCATCGACCTGGTAGATGGGAATATCCATCCTCTGCGTTCTCCCTCACGATTGGTTGGACCGGTCAGCAGGTGTCGTCGAACGGCGCCACGGTGTGGCCGTGGTTCATCGGCCCGTGCCCCTTGCCGAAGCCGGGTGCGGTCGAAATCGCCTCGCGCACGTAGGCCCTGCCGCGCGTGACTGCGTCGCCGAGCGCCAGCCCCTGCGCCAGCCCGGTGGCGATTGCCGAGGCCAGGGTGCAGCCGGTGCCGTGAGTGTGGCGCGTTTCGATCCGCGAATCCTCGAACGACCGGACGCCGCCGCCGTCGAGCAGGATGTCGGTCACCGTGTCGCCCGCGAGATGCCCGCCCTTGACCAGGACAGCCTCGGCGCCGAGGCCGAGGATCGCCTCGCCCGCGCGCTTCATATCGTCGACGTTGCCGATCTCGAACCCCGCCAGGGCCTCGGCCTCGGGCAGATTGGGCGTCAGCACCGTGGCGCGCCGAACCATCTCGCCCTTGAGCGCGTCTATGGCACTGACCTCGAGCAACGAATGCCCGCCCTTGGCGACCATCACCGGATCGACGACCAGCGGCACATCGGCGGCGAGTTCGTCATAGGTCCCGGCGACCGCCTCTATCACCTCGGCGCTGTGCAGCATGCCGGTCTTGATGCAATCGGCGCCGATGTCGTCCAGCACCAGGCGCATCTGTTGGGCGATGAAATCGGGCCCGACCGCGACGATCCCCTCGACGCCTTGAGTATTTTGCGCGGTCAACGCGGTGATCGCGGTCATCGCGAAGCCGCCGAGCGCCGTCACTGTCTTGATGTCCGCCTGGATGCCGGCGCCACCGCCCGAATCCGAGCCGGCGACGGCCAGCACCCGGCCTTGCGGCCGGGTCATTGTCCGGCTGCCTGCTCGATCACGCCGACCAGGTCGTCGACCACCTCGCCGACGAGCGCTGGGTCGTCGCCTTCGGCCATCACACGGATAAGCGGTTCGGTGCCCGAAGCGCGGATCACCAGGCGGCCGGATTTGCCGAGTCGGGATTCGGCCTTGCCGATCGCGGTCTTGACGGCATCGTCGTCGAGTGGTGCTCCACCGTTGTAACGGACGTTCTTCAGAATCTGCGGGACCGGCTCGAACACGCGGCAGACCTCGCCGACCGGTTTGTCCTGCTCGACAACGACGGCGAGGACCTGGAGGGCGGCGATCAACCCGTCGCCGGTGGTGCCGAAATCGCTGAGGATGATGTGACCCGACTGCTCGCCGCCGAGATTGTGGGCGTGCTCGCGCATGTAATCGACGACGT
The DNA here is from genome assembly GCA_030743445.1 of Alphaproteobacteria bacterium. Taxonomy (GTDB): domain Bacteria; phylum Pseudomonadota; class Alphaproteobacteria; order UBA8366; family UBA8366; genus JASLSL01. The sequence goes on along the minus strand of JASLSL010000242.1, from coordinate 12,036 downwards.
AGCGGTCGCCGACCGGCGTGCGCACCAGGGCCAGGCCGATCCCGTCGAGATAGCGCTCGAGCCCGAGATTCGACATCACTGTCGCGACCACGCCACCGCCTGCCACTCGGTCCTGCGCCTGCCACGATTTCGCGATCGACCCCATCACCTGGTCGCCGTCGAGCAAATCGCCGTCCGCGTCGGCGATGATCAGCCGGTCGGCGTCTCCGTCGAGCGCGATCCCAAGGTCGGCGCCGTGCGCCACCACCTGCTGGCTCATGACCTCGGGGCTGGTGGCGCCGCAATTCTCGTTGATGTTGGTGCCATCGGGATCGACACCGACGGGAACGACCTCTGCACCGAGTTCCCAGAATACCGAGGGTGCGACGTTATAGGCGGCGCCATGGGCGCAATCGACGACGATCTTGAGCCCGTCGAGTCGCCGTCCCTTGGGAAAAGTCTGTTTGACGAACTCGACATAGCGGCCGGGCGCGTCGTCGAGTCGCCGGGCCCGACCCAGCCGATCGGCAGCGGCGAGCTCCAATCCGTCGCCATTGCCATCCATCAGCGCCTCGATGGCCTCCTCCTCGTCGTCGGACAGCTTGTAGCCGTCGGGGCCGAACAGCTTGATGCCATTGTCCAAATAGGGATTGTGCGAGGCCGAGATCACCACCCCGAGGTCGGCGCGCAACGAACGGGTCAGCATTGCGACGGCGGGCGTCGGCATCGGCCCGACCAGGACAACGTCCATGCCCATGGCGATGAAACCCGCGGTCAGCGCGGGCTCCAGCATATAGCCGGAAAGCCGGGTGTCCTTGCCAATGACCGCGAGATGACGGTGGTCGCCGCGGCGGAACCGCTCGCCCGCCGCCATGGCGAGGCGAAGCACGATCGCGGGCGTCACCGGCTCTACATTGGCCGTGCCGCGAACCCCATCGGTACCGAAATACTTGCGCGGCATACGAGCCTCCAACGGCGCGGACGCTTTCCCCGGATATCCGGGGCGCGCCCGGCGGAAATCGTGTTTACTTGACGACGCCGAACCGTGCAACACGAAAGGCCGGACGCCGGTGCGTGCAAGGTAAAGATTTTCGCGTCTTCTGCGGGTATCCTGGGGACCGGTCTGGGAATGAAATCTTGGGTTATGAGCGAGGAAACGTGATGCAGTCATGGCACGCCTGACGTCCTTCCGCCTGGCCATCGCGGTTGCCGTGTTGGTGAAGGTCGTCGCCTATGCCGTCTATGGCCCGGTTTTTTGGCCCGACAGTGCGGATTACGTCGATTATGCCGACCGCTTGCTGCGGGATTCGAGCTGGATCGATTCGGTCGGTGCCGGCAATCCGGCGATGCCACTGATGATCATGCGCATGATCGGCTATCCTTTGATCATCGCGATCACCAAGCTCTTGGCGGGCGACGGCTTCGCTTCACTGCTGATATTCGCGCAGTGCGTCGCATCCCTCGGCGCGACCGTATCGCTCTACGCCTTGGCGCGACGGCTGTTCGGGTCGGACGGCGCGGCCGCCACGATCGCGATCGTCTTCGCCGTCTCGCTCGCGGTCAAACTCGACCTTAGTGTTCTGCCGGACAGCTTGTTCACTTCGCTGTTCGTTACCCTGCTTTCGGCCATCGGGTCGGAGTTGCTGTCGGAGCGGCGGTTCGGGTTCGGCCGCGCCCTGTTGTTCGGCATCGGCGTCGCCGTCCTGATCCTGCTGCGCGCCAATGGCATGTTCGTCGCGTTGGCGTTGGCGCCACTGGCAATCGCGGCGATCCATCTCGGCCGCGAGGGCTGGGGCGGGCGGGTGCTGCTGATCGCCGCCCTCGTCGTCCCACCGGTCGCTGCGATCGACGCCTATCGGGCATGGAACGAACACCGGGCCGGGACCAAGTTTCTCTCCGTCGGCGGCAGCCACGTCTTCATGCAGCCCTTGTTCAAGATGGTGCGCGCCGGCACCGATCCCTTCGTCGACGACGGTGTCGTCGACCGCATGGTCCGAAAATATGGCGGCGCCTTCCGGTTCCAGGACATCGGACCGGTACTGGGCGCGCTGCACCGCGAGACTCGATTGACGCCGCACCAGATCGCCCGCGCGACCTTTGCGAAATACCGCGAGGCGGCACTTGGCTACCCGGTGGCACTCGCCGGGGTCGCCTTCCGGAACTACCACGTGAAGGCCGTATTGGGCCTGGTCAACCCGGTGACAACCGCGGTCGAAATCCACCAGACCGTGATCGAGGAACCCGTCTTCCCGCCGATCGGGCAGGTCATCGACGATCCGTTCGGGGTGCTCGACGCCCGAACCTTACCGCTCGCCCTCGCATATGCCGGCTTCGGCCTGATCTCGCTCGCGGCGTTCGTTGTGTTCTTGCTGGGAACGCCGGCCGTCGCGCTACGGCGCTGGCGGGCAGGCGGCGTTGTCGACCGCGAATCCCTCGCGATCGCCGGGCTGTGGTTTACCTATGTGGCAGTCGCGGCGATGTACAGCGCGGTGCATTTGGAGCTGCGCTATATCGTCTGCGTGTGGCCGATCCCATCGTTGTTGGGACTATACGTCTGGCGCGCGATGAGGACCGGGTGAATCAGTTGCCAGGCTGAGGCTCCGGCTCGGGATCGGGCGAGGCCTTGCCGCTGCTCGGCACCGAGGACCGTGCGCCGTCCTCCGACGAGTCGTCGTCCCCGGTCGGACGGACAATCGATTCGCCCCGCAAAACTGCGTGGATTTCGTCGCCGTTCAGCGTCTCGTATTCGAGAAGCGCGTTGGCAAGGGCATGCAGATCGTCGATGTGTTCGGACAGGATCTCCCGGCAAACGACCTCCGAGTGGTCGACAATTATGCGGATTTCCTCGTCGATGATCTCGGCCGTCGCATCCGATACGTTCTTGTGCTGCGTCACCGAATGGCCGAGGAAGATCTCTTCCTGGTTGTCGTTGTAGCGCAACGGCCCGAGCTTCTCGGACATGCCCCACTCAGTGACCATCTTGCGCGCCAACTCGGTCGCCTGCTGAATGTCGTTGGCGGCGCCGGTGGTGATCTTCTCCTTGCCGAAGATCAGCTCCTCGGCGACCCGGCCGCCCATGGCGACCACCAAGTTGGCCTCCAGTTGGTCGCGAGCCATGGAGTATTGGTCCTTCTCGGGCAAGCGCATGACCATGCCCAGCGCCCGGCCGCGCGGGATGATCGTCGCCTTGTGGATCGGATCCGAGGCCGGGCTATGAACCGTCGCCAGCGCGTGCCCGCCCTCGTGATAGGCGGTCAGCGTCTTCTCCTCCTCGGTCATGACCATCGAACGTCGCTCGGCGCCCATCATGACCTTGTCCTTGGATTCCTCGAGCTCCTGCAAGGCGACGACGCGGCGGTTCTTGCGCGCCGCCAGCAACGCCGCCTCGTTCACCAGATTGGCGAGATCGGCGCCGGAGAAGCCCGGCGTGCCGCGGGCGATGATGCGGGGATCGACGTCGGGCGCGAGCGGCACCTTGCGCAAATGCACCTTGAGGATCAGCTCGCGGCCGAGGATATCCGGGTTCGGCACCACGACCTGGCGGTCGAAGCGGCCGGGCCGGAGCAAGGCCGGATCCAACACGTCCGGCCGGTTGGTCGCCGAGATCAGGATCACGCCCTCATTGGTTTCGAAGCCGTCCATCTCGACCAGCAATTGGTTCAGGGTCTGCTCGCGTTCGTCGTTGCCGCCGCCGAGCCCGGCGCCGCGATGCCGGCCGACTGCGTCCATTTCGTCGATGAACACGATACAGGGCGCGTTCTTCTTGGCCTGTTCAAACATGTCGCGCACCCGGCTAGCGCCGACGCCGACGAACATCTCGACGAACTCGGAGCCCGAGATCGAGAAGAACGGCACGTTGGCCTCGCCGGCGATGGCGCGGGCGAGAAGCGTCTTGCCGGTGCCCGGCGGTCCGACCAGCAACACGCCCTTGGGAATACGGCCGCCGAGACGCTGGAACTTCTGCGGGTCGCGCAGGAATTCGACGATTTCCTCGAGCTCCTGCTTGGCCTCGTCGATACCGGCGACGTCCTCGAAGGTGACGCGGCCGGATTTCTCGGTCAGCAGTCTGGCGCGCGACTTGCCGAAGCCCATCGCCCGGCCGCCGCCCGACTGCATCTGTCGCATGAAGAAGATCCACACGCCAATCAACAGCAGCATCGGGAACCAGTTGAGCAACACCGCGAACAGGGTCGGCATCCCCTCTTCCGGTTGCTTGGCGCGGACTTCGACCCCCTTGTCCATCAGCTTCTGCACCAGGTTCGGGTCGGCGGGCGCAAAGACCGTGAAAGTGCCGGTGCCACTCTTGAATTGGCCGGTGATCTTCTGGCCTTCGATCGTGACCTTGGAGACCAGCCCTTGGTCGACGTTCGTCATGAACTCCGAATAGGGAACGTCTTGCTGCGCCGTCCGGTTGCCCGACCCTTGGAACAGGTTGAACAGGCCCACCATCAGGATGACGATGATGATCCAAAGCGCGATATTTCTTCCAAATAGGTTCAATTCAAGTGTCCCGTAATTGCGTTGCCGTCGTCCGCCATGTGGCGTGATGCGCTATCCCGCACGCGTGGCCGCCGTTTCGTTCCGCCACCGCTTCGTTCCGTAGTGTTGACCGCAAGCTATAGACTTGTAAAGCATGCGGCCGCTAGCGCGCGCGGCGGTGAGAATACGATGCTCGTAACTCGCGGATATCCCTCTTCGACATCATCGCGGATGTATGTGAGGTGGGGGACCGAGTGCACGCCGTCAAGGGTCCAGAGCGCCGGAAGACTGGGACGCACGACCGGCGGGATCGCCGAATCGCGCAATTCCGGGCGCACGGCGACGATTTCCGCCCATCCCAAGCGGCCTAAACGGCGCAATTCTCCGGTTTCTTCAAACCCGGCGCCTGGCTCGAAACTGACCCGGAACCGGCCGTCCCAGACGACCTCGCCCTTCGCGGCGGCCACGTCCTCGACGGTGGCGGCTTCGCGGCACACCAACAGATGATCGCGCCGCGGCAAAATTCGACACCCCCCGAGCGTCCGGCCGCGGCCGAGCGTGCCCTCGTGGACCGCAGCGAATAGGCGCTCCAGACGCTCGAGACGCGGCGTATAGACCCGCCCGCCAATCGCCAAGAGAGCACGAGCGAATGCGCGTAATCCGATTTCCTCGGGCGCCGCCAAAAGGGTCGTGGGGTCGAGTCGGCAATAGCCCTCCGGATAGACCGCGACCGAGCGCGCCAGAAGCGCCGTCGCCGCTTCTTCCAGCGCCACCCGCGCCCGGCCCATGCGCCGCGCCGTCGCGGCAAGGCGCTCGGCGCTCATGCCCTCGGCCGTCAAATAGGGTAACGCTCGGCGCAACCGGACGCGCTGATAGGTTTCGTCCTGGTTCGAAGGATCCTCGATATGCGCCTGTCCGCGGGCCGCCAGCGTCGCCGTCAATCGCGTACGCGGCGCCGCAAGGAGTGGGCGCAGCAAGCGGACCGCCGGCGTTTCCGCGATCGGCGCCATCGCCGCCAGCCCGTCGACGCCGCTGCCCCGCGCGAGCCGTTGCAACAGGGTTTCCGCCTGATCGCCTTGGTGATGCGCCAGGGCCAGATGCAGCACGCCGTTCGCACGGCACCAGCCCTGCAGCAAGCGATACCGCGTCGCGCGCGCCTCCGCCTGCAGGTTGCCGGTAAGCGGGCCGCCGTCGCGCGTCAGGATATAGGCATCGATGCCGCGCGCGGCCGCCCAGTCCGCGGCCCGCCGGGCCTCCGCCGCCGATCCGTCCCGCAACCGGTGATCGACGATCAAGGCCGTGACCCGTCCGCCGCTGCCGGTGGCCCAATCGTGCGCCAGGAGCAGCAGCGCCATGCTGTCGGCGCCGCCGGAGCACGCGACCGCGACGTGCGGCGGGCGCTCGAACGGCCCGAGCCGTTCCATCCAGGTCTGGAATTCCGTCGTCGAGACCGGCCGCGAATCGCGGTTGGCGCCGGCCGTCATGAGCACCCGAGCTTGCCCATCTCGCTCCTGCTGTTCGAGAGGATCCGGGCATTGGCCGTTGGATACGCCTCTTTGAGCTTCTTGAACGCGGCGCAGGCGGAGCCTTTCTCGCCGACCGCGGCGAGCGATTTACCGAGCTTGAACAGGTTGTCGGGTGCCTTGTTGCCTTTGGGATAACGCCGATAACTGTCGAGAAAAACGCGCGCCGCCTCGGCGTAGTTCTTGCGCACGTAATGGGTCTCGCCGAGCCAATACATGGCGTTGCCGGCAAGCCGATGATTTGGATGCGTGGCGACGAAGGCGGAAAATGCAGCCTCTGCATTGACGACATCGCGCTGCGTCAACAGCGAAAAGGCATAGTCGTATTGCTCCTTTGGCGTCCCCGGCGGCAGCGCCATCTGCTGCTTCTGCTGGACCGGCGCCGCGCCAATCGGCCGCTGCGGCGCCACCGCCGTGACCTTGGGCGGTGCCGGAACCGCGCTCGGCGCCGGAGCGGGACGGGGCGGTCCCTTCTGCACCCGCACGGCATAACCCGGCGGCAGACCGCCAGGTGCCGCGGCCACGGCGCGGCCAGATTCAGCTGCCTTGAGATCGGAACCGGAAATCGTCCCGAATACTTTCTGACCTTTCAGCAATCCGTCGCGTTTTACTTCGCCGGTCGCGGCCGTCGGTGCCGAAGAAATCACCGTCGTCGTCCGTACCCCCGCACCGGTCTGAATCTGCCCTGCCCGGGGCTGGACTGGCGCCCGGCCCTGAACCTGACCCGAGGCCGGGCCGTGGCCTTCGAGCGTCCGCAGCCTGAGGTCGACATCGGCCACCAGCTTGTTGAGCCGCTCGCCGAGGCTGTTGATATCGTGAGTGAACTTCTCGAGTTGGCCGGTGAGCTGCCGCATATGGCCTTCGAGGGTCTGGACCTGGATCTGCAGGCGCGAGACCGATTCGGCCGAAGCCGCCGCCTCGCCGCCGCCGACCGACGCGGCGCCCGCGACCGGCTTGACCGCTTTGCCGCCTTTGTAGACATAGCGCTGGATATCGGCGAGCTCGCGGCGCAGGCGTTGGATTTCGCGCACCAGGCTGGGGTCCTGCGCGACGGCGGGGGCGATGCCCCAAAAGGCGAACATGCCGAGGAGCAGGGCGATTATTGTCTGGCGATTTTGACGAGCGTACATGGCTCGGATCATGTGAGTTAATTAGGGCCAGAATAAGGCGCGGCCCGGTTGGTAGGCCCGGGCCGCGCGTCGATTCCGTTCGATGTCTCGGGCGGCGAACCTAGCTGCTCGTGCCACCCCGAATGACGGTGACGCCGCGGCGATTCTGCGCCCAAGCCCATTCGTTCGAACCGAGCACGGCAGGGCGTTCCTTACCGTAGCTTATGATTTCAATGCGGTTGGCGGCGATGCCGCGGCTGACCAAATAATCCTTGACCGCAGCGGCGCGGCGGTTGCCGAGCGCCAAGTTGTACTCGCGCGTGCCGCGCTCGTCACAGTGTCCTTGAATCGTAATCGTGACCCGCGAATACCGCTCCAACCATGTCGCCTGCTTGTTGAGCGTCGAGACTGCGTCCGTCTTGATATCCGACTTGTCGAAGTCGAAGAAAACACGGTCGCCGACGTTGACGACGAAGTCTTCCTTCGTCCCGGCACCCGGTCCCACCGCGGGGGCGGCTGCGGCCGGTGCGGAGGACGACGGCGCGCTGGCGGAAGCACCCTTGCCCGACGATTTCGCGGACTCTTCTGGCTCCGTCGCGCAAGCCGACACGAGCAGCAAGGCAGCCAACAGACTTAGGAATTTAAAGCGCATTACTACCCCCAAAAGGATAAAAACTTCCGAATTCAAGGCAATCCTTGAATCGACAGGCCGATAATATGCACGAGGACCAGCGAAAAACAAGCTCTGTCCTGCAAATATCACTGTCCTGACACGTCATTACATCACAACGTCGTGTAATAGTCATGGCATCAGTGATGACCACGCCGGATCGGAAGCATCGCTGGGGGTTACCACTTCGCGCATATTGTAGCCTGTTAGGTCGATCGAATAGAGCCGTGTGCGGCCGCCACGGCCTTTTCTGTCGATCGGTTGTTGGCGGAAAAACATCAGCGTGCGGCCGTTCGGCGCCCAGGTCGGCGCCTCGTCGAGGAAGCTTTCCGTCAACAAGCGCTCGCCGCTACCGTCGGGGCGCATCACGCCGATATAGAACCTGCCCCGCGTCTGTTTCGTGAAGGCGATTAAATCGCCGCGCGGCGACCAAACCGGCGTGGCATAACGCCCGCGGCCGAAACTGATTCGCCGGATGTTGCTGCCGTCGCCCGCCATGACGTAAAGCTGTGGGCTGCCGCCGCGGTCGGAATTGAACACGACCTGCTTGCCGTCGGGCGAGCCGCTGGGCGATGTGTCGATCGCCGAATGGGTTGTCAACTGCCGCGCCTTGCGGGTGCGTAGATCCATGATGAAGATGTCGGAATTTCCGTCCTTGGCGTGCGACATCAGCACCGAATTCCCGTCCGGCGTGAAGCGCGGCGCGAAAGTCATTCCTTTAAACGTACCAAGTAATTCTTGGCGCCCGGTCTCAATATTGAAGATGTAGACGCGCGGCCTATTGTTGAAAAACGAAAGATAAGTGATCTCTTGCGCGGTGGGCGAGAACCGCGGGGTCAGGACGAGGGCGCTGCCGTCGGTCAGATAACGCAGGTTGGCGCCGTCCTGATCCATGATCGCGAGTCGTTTGACCCGGCGCTTGTGCGGCCCACTTTCGGCGACATAGACGACGCGTGTGTCGAAGTATCCGTCCTCGCCGGTGATCCGCTTGTAGATCGCATCGGCGATGATATGGGCGACCCGGCGCCAGTTCTCCGGCCGGGTGAAATAAGCGAGGCCGGTCATCTGCGCCTCGGCGAACACGTCCCACAGCCTGAATTCGACCTTGAGCCGCCCGTCCGGCTGGACCCGCACGTTGCCGTTGATCAGCGCCTGGGCGTTGATCTTGCGCCAGCTGCCGAACTGCGGCTGGATCTGCAAAGACTCGATGGTCTGCAGGAAGGCGCCCTTGTCGATCGGCTTGAACAGGCCGGAGCGCTCCAAGTCGGCGGAAATAACGCCGGAGACGTCGCGCCCTGTCTGTCTTTCCTGATCGTTGCTGCCGTGGAATTCCGTGACCGCGACCGGCAACGGCTCGATCGAGCCGCGGGTGATGTCGATCCGGACCTCGGCATGGGCCGCAAGCGGCGCGATGAATAAGACGGCAATAACGATCGCGCGGAATAGAATCATCTTCCCACCAGATCCCTCGGATTGAAGCCCAATGTCATCGACTTCCACTCACTATACTTCTCCGGCGGCAGTTTGAGCGGACTGCAACGCGGGTTCAAGACCGCACGTAACGCGCTCTCCGCCGCCGCGCGGTAGAACGGGTCGAGCTGGATCCGGAACTTGTCGACGATCTCGGCGCGGCGCACCGTGCCGTCCTGGTTCAACTCCAGCTTGATCTCGACGATCAGGTCCTCCGGATTCTTGGCGCCCGCCGGAAACACCCAGCAACGCTCGATCTGGCGGCGGACCGTATCGAGCTCGCTCATGGTCATGCGTTGGCCGAGCGGCGCCCGCTGCGCCCGCTCGGGCGAGCGCTGATGGCGTTGCACTGCGGCCAAGAGCTGCTCGTCGAGCGACTTGTCTTTCTTTTTTTTCGGCGGTGGCGGTTTCTTCTTCAGTTTTTCCACCGTACGCAACACGCTGGCGAAGTCGTCCTTGGGCGGCGGCTTGGGCTTGGCCCGCGGCGGCTTCGGCAGCTTCACCGCCGGTTTCTTCGGTTTGGGCTTTTGCTTCGGCGGTTCCGGCTTGGGCTCGGGCTTGGCCTCCGGCTTCGGCGGCGCCGGTGCCGGTTCGGGTTCCGGCTCGGGCTCGGGTGCAGGCGGTTGCAGGGCCGCGACCTGAGGCGGTTGAGGGCGCGGCGGCGGGGGCGGCGGCGGCGGCGGCTTCGCCTCGGGGATCGGCGGCTGCGGTTCCGGCGTCTCCGAGACCGCGACGACCTCGACCTCGATCACCTGGCTCGGCGTGATGATATCCGGTTGCGGCCACGGCACGCCGTAGACCGCGAGCACGAACACCGACAGGTGAAACAGAATCGAATAGGTCAGCGGAGCACGCATCGCCGTCGGTCATTTTTTCTTTCTGCCGCGCGGGAGTTCCGCCAACAGGGAAACCTTGTTGAAACCGGCGGCGCTGACCGCGCCCATGACCTGCATGACCCGGCCGTAATCGATCGCCTTGTCGCCGCGCACGAAAATCCGCGCGTCGGGATTGGCGCCCGTGACCGCGACCAGCCGCGGCACCAGGTTCTCGATCGTGATCGTCAATTCCTCGATGAAGATGGCGCCCTGATCGTCGATCGTAATGACCAGTGGCTCGTCCGAGTTGGTGAGCGAGGCCGCCCGGGTCTTCGGCAGGTCGACCGGCACACCGACGGTCAGCAAGGGGGCGGTGATCATGAACACGATCAGCAGCACCAGCATGACGTCGACGAACGGCGTGACGTTGATCTCGGACATCGGCCGATAGCGCGAGACGCCGTTTCTGCCCTTGCCGAAATGCCCGCCGCCTGTAACGCGTACCGTCATGGCCCTAGTCCGTTTCTTCAATCTGGCGCGACAGAATGGCGCTGAATTCGCCGGCGAAGGCCTCGAGCCGGCCGGCGTAACGGCCGAGATCGTTCGAGAGCTTGTTGTAAGCGACGACCGCCGGAATCGCCGCAACCAGGCCGAGGGCGGTGGCGAACAGCGCCTCGGCGATACCGGGCGCCACCACCGCGAGACTGGTCTGCTTGGTGACGGCGATCGACTGAAAGCTGTTCATGATGCCCCAGACGGTGCCGAAGAGACCGATGAAGGGTGCCGTCGAGCCGACCGAGGCGAGGAAAGTCATGTAGCGCTCCAGGCGCTCGATCTCGCGCTGGACGGTGACCTGCATCACGCGCTCGATCCGGTCGTGCAGGCCGGAACGCCCGAACTCGCTCGCCACGAGGCCACGGGCCGAGGACCGTCGCCATTCCCGCATCGCCGCCGAGAATACCGCCGACATCGGATCCAACGGGCGCTGCCCGATCCGCTCGTATAGATCGTCGAGCGAGCCGCCGGACCAGAAATCGTCCTCGAAGCGGGCGGCGTGGCCGTGCAGACGCCGCATCCGTAGGACCTTCTCGAAGATGATCGCCCAACACCAGATCGAGGCGGCCAGCAGCACGAGCATCACGCCTTTGACGACCCAATGGGCGCTGAAGAACAGGCCCCAGACGGTCATGTCGATCTGACCGACCGATCCGCCCATCTCGACGCCTTGGATGATCCCTTGTTCCATCGATGAATTCCGTCAGTGGCTTGTTTGCAGGGGTTTCAGCACATCTCGAAGCGCCACGGGCAGACGCGCTGGACGGCCCGAAGATCCGACGCAGGCGAGCCGCACGGTCATCCGCACGAGCTCTTCCTCGCCGCGCTGGACGACCTGCTCGGCCGACATCGAGGCGCCGCCAACCTCGAGGAAGCGGGTGTGCACCTCGAGCGCATCGTCGAGCCGCGCCGGCCGCTGAAAGTCGATGGTGCAGTTCTTGACCGTGAAGGCGACGCCGTCGTCCGCCATCAATCCCGCGTGGTCAGCGCCGACCGCGCGCAGCAGTTCGGTGCGCGCGCGCTCGGCGAACTTCAGATAATTCGCGTAGTAGACGATCCCGCCAGCGTCCGTGTCCTCGTAATAGACGCGCAACGAGAAGACGTGAGCGGTTCCGGGCTCAGCCATCCTCGTCCTCCACGCTGCCCAACATGTCGAGCTGCGCGCCCAGTTCCTTCGGCGCATCGAGGCCGAGATAGCTCCACCCTTGCTCGCTCAGCATGCGGCCGCGCGGCGTGCGCTGCAGCAGCCCCCGCTGGATCAGGTAGGGCTCGATCACCTCCTCGATGACGTCGCGTTGCTCGGCGAAGGCGGCGGCCAGGGTCTCGACCCCGACCGGCCCGCCGCCGTAGTTCTCGGCCATGCACGAGAGGTAACGCCGGTCGATCTCGTCGAGGCCGGAGCTGTCGACCCCGAGCCGGGCCAGCGCGGCGTCCGC
>JASLSL010000241.1 GCA_030743445.1 Alphaproteobacteria bacterium | reverse complement strand
ATATTGAACTGGTTGCGCTTGACCGCCTCGACCACGTCGCCGCGCAGCATCAGGTGGCGCACGTTCGAGGCCGGGATCAACACCCCGTGCGAGCCATCGAGCCCACCCGCCCGGCAAATGTCGAAATAGCCCTCGATCTTCTCGTTGGCGCCGCCGATCGCCTGGACGATGCCGTGCTGGTTGACCGAGCCGGTCACTGCCAGGCTCTGCTTGATCGGCACCTCGCCGATCGCCGATAGCAGCGCGTAGAGTTCGGCCGAGGACGCGCTGTCGCCATCGACCCCGCCATAGGACTGCTCGAACACCAGGCTGGCGGAGAGCGCCAGCGGCCGGTCGGCGCCGAACCGCGCCCCGAGGAACCCCGACAGGATCAGCACCCCCTTGGTGTGCAGCGGGCCGCCGAGTTCGACCTCGCGCTCGATGTCAACGACCCGACCGCGGCCGAGTTGTATCCTGGCGGTGATCCGGCTCGGCCGGCCGAAGGCGTAACCGCCGAGCTGCAGCACCGAAAGGCCGTTGACCTGGCCGACCGCCTCGCCCGAGGTCTGGATCAGGATGGTCCCTTCGTGGATCGATTCCTGAACCCGTTCGCGCACCCGGTCGGCACGGTATATCGAGGCGTCGATCGCGCGCTGCACGTCCTCTGCCTTGATCGCCCGGTGACTCGCCTCTCCGGCCCAATGCGCCGATTCCCGCACCAAGTCGGCGATGCTGCGCATATGGGTCGTCAGCTTGTGCTTGTCGCCGGCGAGCCGTGCGCCGTGCTCGACAATGCGGGCGACCGCACCCCGGTCGAGTGGCCGCAAGTCCTCGCGTTGCGCGATGGTGCCGACCAGCTGGGCGTAGCGCTGCACGTTCTCGGGCGTGCGTTCCATGGTTTCCTCGAAGTCGGCCTGGACCTTGAACAGTTCGAGGAAATCCGGGTCGTAGGCGGCGAGCAGGTAATACAACGTGCGGTCGCCGGTTAGCACGATCTTGACGTCGAGCGGCACCGGCTCTGGGTCGAGCGAGACCGTGTCGACCAAGCCGAGACTCTGGCCGAGCGACTGGATGCGGATCTCGCGCGCCCGGAGCGCGCGCTTCAAGGCCTCCCACGACAGCGGCTGGGTCAGCACCTTGTGGGCCTCGACGACCAGGTAGCCGCCGTTCGCCGCGTGCAGCGCGCCGGCCTTGATCAGGTTGAAGTCGGTGACCAGGGCGCCCTGCTGTGCCTGATGCTCGATCCGGCCGATCAACTCGCCGACCGTCGGGTTGTCCTCGTAGACCACCGGTGCGCCGCCGACCTCGGTCCGGTCGATCAGCACGTTGACCCGGTATTGCCGGAACGACGGCCCATCGACTATCCCCTGGATCGCGAGCTGCATCGCCGCGCCCTCGCCGCTCGCGGCGATGAAGGCGTCGGCGTTTTCGATCAGGTCGGCCGCGACCGATTCGAGCCACTGCAGCACGTTCGGCAGGTCGGCGTAGGCCTTCTTGAAATCCTCGAGATAGTGCTCGACCGCGAACTTGGCGACGTCGCGGTTGAGCTCGTGAACGCGTTCGCGCATCTCGCGCGCCCATTTCGGCACCTGGTCGAGACTCGCCTGGAGTTCCTGCTGCAAGGCCTCGATCGCGCCGGCGTAGGACCTGCGCTCCTTCTCGGGCAGTTTCTCGAACACTTCGGGGTCGATCACCTTGCCGTCCTTGACCGGGGCGAGGCCGAGCCCGACCGGGGTGCGGACCAGGGCGATGTTGTTCTCGCCGGCCCGCTTCTGCAGTTCCTCCGACGCCTGCTCCTGGCGCTCCTTGTAATCCTGCTCGATCGCCTCCTTGCGCTCCCGGTAGGCGTCGCTCTCGAAGGCTGCGGGAATCGCCGCGCGCAGATCCTGGATCAGTGTGTCCATGTCGCGCGCCAGGGGACGCGCCCGTCCGGCCGGGAGCTCGAGCGCCGTCGGCCGCCGCGGGTGGTCGAAATTGTGGACGTAGCACCAGTCCGATGGTACCGCCTCGTCCTCGGCCTGGCGGGCGAGGAACTCGCCGACGAGCGTGTTCTTGCCGATGCCGGGCGGGCCGAGCGCGAAGACGTTGTAGCCGTCGCTCTCGATCGCGATGCCGAAACAGACCGCCTCGACCGCGCGTTCCTGGCCGATCAGCTCCTCGATATTCGGCAGATTTCCCGTCGTGCGGAAGTCGAACTGCTTGGTATCGCAGCCGGCGTAAAGATCGCCGATGGAAAGCGGTTTGATCGGTGCCATTCCCTAACTCTCGCCCATCTCGTTCTCGATCGCTTCTATGTCGGCGTCGGACAGGCCGAAATGGTGGCCGATCTCGTGGATCAGCACGTGGCGCACGACATGCGCCAGATCCTCGCCGGTCTCGCACCAATAGTCGAGGATCGGCTGCCGGTAGAGGAATATCATGTCCAATTCCTGCGGCGTGTCGAGGACGCTGCGCCGCGCCAGGTCGACGCCGCGGTAGAGCCCGAGCAGGTCGAATTCGGACGCGAGCCCCATCTCCTCGCTGGTTTCCTCGTCGGGGAAGTCCTCGATGCGCAGCACCACGTCGACGATGTGCTGGCGCAGCTGGGCCGGGATCGTTTCCAGCGCCGTCCGGGCCAACGCTTCGAACTCGTCGGCCGAGGGCGGCGTATGGCGGGCGGGCGTGTCGGTCATCGTGGCGGAACCATAGCCGCCCGAAGGCCGGCGCGCTATATCGTGACACGGGACAACACGACACGGGGGAGGTGCGCATGGCGGAGAAACTGACGGCTGCGGCGCGCGAAAGCGCCCTCGGTGAACTCGATGGCTGGCGCGAGGTCGAGGGCCGGGACGCCATCGCCCGGACCTTCGAGTTCGAGAACTTCAAACAGGCCTGGGGGTTCATGTCGCAAGTCGCGGAGAAGGCCGAGCAGATGAACCATCATCCGGAATGGTTCAACGTCTGGTCCCGGGTCGAAATTACCCTCTCGACCCACGACTGCGGCGGCCTGTCGGCGCTCGACGTCGAGCTCGCCCGGTTCATCGACGATGTTGCCCACGTGGCTGCCGGGGAAGTCGGGCCCTAGGCGTTTCGATGCAAGCTGCTAAGATGGGCGCCATGAAACGCTGGTTGGTCATTCTCGCCGTGTTGCTCGTCGCTTGGCCGGTGGCGGCGTCCGACCTCGGCCAGGGCATCGACGCCTACCGCCGGGGCGATGGTGCGGCGGCGCTGGCGATCTTCGAGCCGCTCGCCGAACGCGGCGATCGCAATGCCCAGTTCATGATGGGCGTGCTGCACGAGGACGGCGTCGGCATCGCCAAGGACATGGCCAAGGCGATCGCCTGGTTCCGGCGCGCGGCGGACGCCGGGCTCGCCTCGGCGCAGTACAATCTCGGCCAATACTACGAGAACGGCACCGGCGTCGCCGCCGACCCGTCGGCCGCCGTCGGGTGGTACCGCCGGGCCGCGGCCCAGGGCCACGGCAAGGCGCAGAACAACCTCGGCCTGTTCTACGCCGCCGGCAAGGGTGTAGCGAAGGATCTGGTCGAGGCCTGGATGTGGTACGAGCTCGCGAGCCGGCGGCTGCCCGGCAAGGGCCACAGGGTTGCGGCGGAGAATCGCGACCGGGTCGCCAAGGCGATGTCGCCGGCGCAGGTCGCCGAGGCCAAGGACCGGGCGGCGATCTGGAAACCCACGAAGTTCAAGTAGCGACGGCTACTTCGGCTGCATGCGCACCCCGCTGTCGAGCCGCACCACCTCGCCCCAATAAATCCCCTCTCCCCCTTGAGGGGGAGAGGGTAGGGTGAGGGGGTGATCTACTTTGCGAGAGGGTACGGTATCCAGAGGGATGCGCCGGACCCTCACCCGGCCGCTACTTCGGTTGCATGCGCATTCCGCTGTCGAGCCGCACGACCTCGCCGTTCAAGACCGGGTTGGCGATCATGTGGAGCGCCAGCGCGGCGTACTCCGAAGGCCGGCCGAAGCGCGACGGGAACGGCAGCGAGGCGGCGAGGCTCTGGCGCACGTTATCGGGCAGTCCCATCAGCATCGGCGTGTCGAACAGGCCGGGTGCAATGGTGTTGACCCGGACCCCGATGCGGGCGAACTCGCGCGCCGCCGGCAGGGTCAGCGCCGCGACCCCGCCCTTGGACGAAGAATAGGCGGCCTGGCCGATCTGGCCTTCGAAGGCGGCGACCGAGGCGGTGTTGACGATCACCCCGCGCTCGCCCTCCGCGTTGGGCTCGCGCATGGCCATGTCGGCCGCGGCGAGGCGCAGGATATTGAAGGTGCCGATCAAATTGACCTCGATCACCCTTCGGTAGTCGTCGAGCGGCAACGGCCCGTCGCGGCCGACGATGCGCCCGGCGATGCCGATCCCGGCGCAATTGACGCAGATGCCGGCCGGCCCGTGGGCTTTGCTGGCCGCAGCGACCGCCGCCTCGCCCGAGTCCGCGTCGGCGACGTCGCACTCGAGGGCGAGGCCGCCGATTTCGCCCGCGACCTGCTCGGCCGCCGCCAGATTCATATCCAGCAGCGCGACCTTGGCGCCGGCCTCCGCCAGCGCCCGCGCGGTGCCCTCGCCAAGCCCCGAGGCGCCGCCGGTGACCAGTGCCGGAACGTCCTTCACATCCATGATCCAAATCCTTCCTGCAAGTTATCGGGCCCGGTATAGCAAAGCCGCCCCAGGGAACCCAGCGTCCCCATATTCTGTCTTGGGAGCCGACCGGCCGCGTGGCGCGCCATGGACCCGTCTTGGCGGCCCGTGCTATTGGAGCGGCACGAACAACCGAGGATCCGAAACCCGTGAGCGACCCCCTGTGGCAGCCCTCGGCCGAGCAAATCGCGGCCGCCAACCTGACCCGCTTCACCAGGCAGTTGGAGGAGAACTGGGGCGTCGAGCTCGCCGACTACGCGGCGCTGCACCGCTTCTCGATCGAGGAGATGGAGAAGTTCTGGACCAGCCTCTGGGATTTCTCGCAAGTCGTCTCCGAGACCCGCGGCGAGCGGGTGCTGGTCGATGGCGATCGGATGCCGGGGGCCCGGTTCTTTCCCGACGCAAGGCTGAACTTCGCCGAGAATCTGCTGCGCCGCCGCGACGACAGTATGGCGATCGTCTTCCGGGCCGAGGACAAGGTCGAACGCCAGCTGAGCTGGAACGACCTTTATAATTCTGTCTCTCGTATGACGAAGGCGCTGCGGGCCGCGGGGGTGGTGGCGGGCGACCGCTGCGCCGGCTTCACGCCGAATGCGCCGGAAGCGCTGATCGCGATGCTGGCGGCGGCCTCGATCGGCGCCGTGTGGACCTCGTGCTCGCCCGATTTCGGCGTCCAGGGGGTGCTCGACCGGTTCGGCCAGGTCGAGCCCAAGGTGCTGTTTACCGCGGATGGTTATTTCTACAACGGCCAGGCGCACGATTCGCTCGCCCGCATGGCCGAGGTGATGGCCGATCTGCCGACGGTCGAGCATGTGGTCGTCTTCCCGCTGATCGACGAGGCGCCCGACGTCTCGGGCGTGCCGAAGGCGGCGCGGTGGGACGATTTCGTCGCGGGCCACGCCCCCGGCGAGATCGCGTTCGAGAGCCTGCCGTTTTCCCACCCGATCTACATCCTCTATTCCTCGGGCACCACCGGGGTGCCGAAATGCATCGTCCATTCGGCCGGCGGCACGCTCTTGAAGCACCTCTCGGAACAACAGCTCCACTGCGACCTCAAGCCCGGCGAGCGGGCGTGCTATTTCACCACCTGCGGCTGGATGATGTGGAACTGGCTGGCGTCGTTCCTGGCCTCCGAGCTGACCGTGCTCTTGTACGACGGCTCGCCGTTCCATCCCGGGCCCGAAGCGCTGTTCGACTTCGCCGACGCGACCGGCATGAACCTGTTCGGCACCTCGGCAAAGTACATCGACGCGGTCGCCAAGTCGGGCCTTCGGCCGGCCGAGAGCCACGACCTTTCCACGGTCCGCCTGATGACCTCGACCGGTTCGCCGCTGGCGCCGGAAGGCTTCGACTTCGTCTACGAACATATAAAACGCGACATCCACCTGGCGTCGGTCTCGGGCGGCACCGATCTGATCGGTTGCTTCGCCGGCGGCGTGCCGACCCTGCCGGTCTGGCGCGGCGAGCTGCAGGGGCCGATCCTCGGCACCGCGACCGATGTGTTCGACGACCAGGGCAACCCGATCGTCGGCGTGAAGGGCGAGCTGGTCTGCACAAAGCCGTTCCCCTCGATGCCGATCGGGTTCTGGAACGATCCCGGCGGCGAGCGCTACTTCGACGCCTATTACGCGCGCTACGCGGACGTCTGGCACCACGGCGACTTCGTCGAATGGACCGAGCACGGCGGGATGATCATCCACGGCCGCTCGGACGCGACCCTGAACCCGGGCGGGGTCAGGATCGGCACGGCCGAGATCTACCGCCAGGTCGAGCAGTTCGACGAGGTCGTCGAGGCGATCTGCATCGGCCAGGCGTGGCAGGGCGACACCCGCGTGGTGCTGTTCGTGATCCTGCGCGCGGGCTTGGTCCTCGACGACGACCTGGTCGACCGCATCCGCAAGCGGGTGCGCCAGGAATGCTCACCGCGCCACATGCCGGCCAAGGTCGTCCAGGTCGCCGACATCCCACGCACCCAGTCTGGCAAGATCACCGAGCTCGCGGTGCGCGATGTGGTCCACGGCCGCGAGGTCGAGAACCTGGAGGCGCTCGCCAACCCGGAGGCGCTGGAGCTCTACCGGGATATCGAGGAGTTGCAGGCGACATCTTAATTTTCAATCACGATCGACAAACCGAATCGGGCGACCCCGCTAAATGCTGTTCAATTCTTATGTCTTCATCCTCGGCTTTTTGCCGGTCGTGCTGGTCGGGTTTTACTATTTGGCCGATCGCTTCGGACCGTCCGGCGCGATCGGCTGGTTGCTGATCGCTTCACTGTTTTTTTACGGATGGTAGAATCCGCCATATCTGTTGCTGATCGTCGGGTCGATCGTCGGCAACTTCGGTATTGCCCGCGCAATGGTCTCGAAATCGGGCACGACCACCGGTAAATGGTTCTTGGCGCTCGGGATAGCGGCGAATCTCGGCGTACTGGGTTATTTCAAGTATGCGGACTTTTTCGTCGAGACGGCGAATACCGCGTTTGGCGGTTCGATGTCGGTACCGACGATATTTCTTCCGCTTGCGATCTCGTTCTTCACCTTCCAACAGATCGCCTTCTTGGTCGACGTCCATCGCCGCGAGATCGAGCCGCCACCGGCCCTGGAATACGGTCTCTTCGTAAGTTTCTTTCCTCAGCTCATTGCGGGACCGATCGTGTTGTTGCGCGAAGTGCTGCCGCAATTTCGTCAAATCGGCTCGGCGAGCGCAATCGCCGCCAACCTTTCGGTCGGCGCGACCTTTTTCGCGATCGGTCTGATCAAGAAGGTCATTATCGCGGACGGTATGGCTGCGTACGCGAACCTAGTATTTAACGGTGCGACAGCCGGCATGGCTCCGACGTTTTTCGAGGCGTGGTTCGGAACCGTGGCCTTCGGCTTCCAAATCTACTTCGACTTCTCCGGTTACTCCGACATGGCGATCGGATTGGCCCGGATGTTCGGCATCCGCCTGCCGTTCAACTTCCATTCGCCGTACAAGGCGACCTCGATCATCGATTTCTGGCGGTGCTGGCACATCACCTTGTCCAGGTTTCTGCGCAACTACCTCTATGTCCCGCTGGGCGGGAACAGGCGCGGGCGGCATCGCCGCTATCTGAACATCATGGTCGTCATGCTGCTCGGCGGGCTTTGGCATGGCGCGGGCTGGACCTTCGTCTTGTGGGGCGGCCTGCACGGCCTCTATTTGCTCGTCAATCATGCCTGGCGCGCGTGGCGGCCGAAATCCAACAACCCATCCGTTTCGGAAGCACGCCGTCTGGCACTGCGGGTCCTGACGTTTACCGCGGTCTCTTTCGCCTGGGTTCCGTTCCGCGCGGTGGATATGGAAGCGACGATCAAAGTATGGCACGCCATGTTTGCGCTCGATGGCGTTTCCCTGCCGCGCTCGCTTCGTCCGGTGTTGGGGGACGCGGCAACGCTGTTCGAGACGCTGGGCGCTCGTTTCGAAGGGACGTTTGGCCATACTATTTTGGTGACCCCGATCGAATTGCCGATTTTCCTGATTATCGTTCTGGCGGTTTGCTGGTGGTTGCCGAGCACGCAGGAAATCATGGCTGCGCATCGCCCGGGGCTGACGTCGCCCCATGCGCCGGCGGTGGAACCGGGCAAGCTGCTGTGGCGACCGGACCTGCGCTGGGCCGCCGTGGTGGGCGTGTTTCTCGCGATCGGTGGATATAACCTGATGGCGCCCGTCAGGTTTATCTATTTCCAGTTCTAGCCGTGTCCCATCGCCGATATCTTGTTGGATGTTTCGTCGCCGCCGTTATCGCCGGCGCGTCCATCGCACTGTTCAACTGGGTGGTCGATCCAGCCGGCGTGTTCGGCCACAGCCCGGACGGGATCTACGTGTTCAGCGAACGCCCGTACAAGATGGTGCAGGTGCGGACCTATCCGCACCGGGTCCTGTTGGTCGGGTCCAGCAAGTCCGCCGCGTTCGATCCCGCGACCTTGAAGCAGCCGCGTGTGTACAACGCTTCCTTTGCGGTCGCGATGCCGGAGGAAACGCTGGCCTTCATCGAACAGCGAGGCCGGGACGCCGAAATCGTCCTGATTGGATTGGATTTCTATATGTTTCGAGGCGATGCCTCGACGCTCAAAAGGAACATCACCTTGAGCGTCGAGGGTTTCCCTGCGACCGCGAAGTACTTGTTTAGCCTGCCGATGTTCCTCGATGCGGTACAGCACCTATTTCTGTTTGCGATCGGGCGACCGCCCTTGATCGCGCCAAACGGGCACTGGAATTTGTGGGGCAGGGAGGAATTGGAACGTGCGCCGTGGGAGGTTCTTGATCGTCGCCGAATGGTCATGAACAAACTTCGGTCCGACCATTTCGCCGATGGTGAATTCGCCACGGCGCGGCTGGATGTCTTACACCGCATGCGCGAGTTATTGGAAAAGCGCGGGCAGGCCTATCGCGTATTTATCAATCCTTTGGAAGCCTGCGTCCTGAAGATGCTCGCCGGCCTGCCAAGCCACGCCCAGTTCGAGCGATTTCGCAAGGAGATCAGGACGGTGTTTCCCGACGTGCTCGACTATTCGGTCAGCGCGTATTCGGCGCCGCGGAATTTTTACCGATTCGATCCCTACCACTACAAAACCAATGTGGCGACGATGCTGATTAGGGATGTGCTCGATGGCCGGCCGCCCAAGCCGCCAACCAGCGAAACGGCGAAGTGTTCGAACTGATGCCGGTCGGGCGGGAAACCTAGCCGCCGCTCTCCTCGACCAACTGCCAGGCGATATGGGAGAGGTCGCGGCACATGTCGCCGCGCTCCTTCGCCTCGGGGCTCGGTGCGTTGCCCTGGAGCCCGCGGTAGTAGACCCCCTGGACGATGGCGGCGAGCCGGAACAGCGACAGCACGATGTAGAACGGCCAGTTCTCGATCTCGGGCCGGCCGGTGCGCTCGCGGTACAAGGCCACGTAGTCCGCTTCCGACGGAATGCCGTAATTGGCGTAGTCGAGATCCTTGATCACCCCGCGCCGCGGGTCGGGCACGTAATAGGGCAGGCAGTTATAGGCGAGATCGGAGAGCGGATTGCCCAGCGTCCCGAGCTCCCAATCGACGACCGACATGACCCGGGGCTCGGTCGGGTGGAAGATCATGTTTTCCAAGCGAAAGTCGCCATGGGCGACGGTGGTCTCGCTGTCGTCCGGCATGTTGTCGGGCAGCCACGCCATGAGATGGTCCATCGCCGGCAGGTCGTCGGTCTTGCTCGACTCGTATTGCTGCGACCAGCGCTTGACCTGGCGGCCCATATAGCCGCCGACCCGGCCGTAATCGCCGAGGCCGACCGCCTCGTAATCGACCAGGTGCAGCTTGGCCAGCGTGTCGACCATCGCCTCGTAGATGCCCGACCGCTCGGCCGGCGCCAAATCCGGCAGGTCGACGCCGCGAAAGACCCGGCCCCGGACGAACTCCATGATGTAGAACGACTGGCCGACGACGCTCTCGTCCTCGCACAGCGCATAGGCCTTGGCGACCGGGACATCGGTCGCGGCCAGGGCCGAGATCACCCGGAACTCGCGGTCGACCGCGTGGGCCGAGGGCAGCAGCTCGCCCGGCGGCTTCTTGCGCATGACGTAGCGTTGCCCCGCCCCGTCGGTCAGCATGTAGGTCGGGTTCGACATGCCGCCCTGGAACTGGCTGACGGCAAGCCCTGGGGTGAAGCCTTCGACGTGGTCGTCGAGGTAGGCCTCGAGCGCCGCCTCGTCGAAACGGTGGGCGTCGAGCACCGGCACCGCCTCGTCGGTCAAGGTGATGGTCGCGAGTTCCGCCAGGGGGGATACCCAACCTACCTAAACCTTTGTGGCGCGCCCTGTTCGACCCAAACTTTCGAGCGTCATCCCCCCCCCCGCCTGCGGGGGGGCCGGCTGCAGCGGGAATCGA
>JASLSL010000240.1 GCA_030743445.1 Alphaproteobacteria bacterium | reverse complement strand
CAGATTTGCGGCTGGCGTGGCGTCGAGGTCGACCACGCCCTCGGGCAGATCGCCGCCGACCGCGATCTTGTCCATGTAGACGTCCGGCGAGTTGAGGTAGCCGCCCTCCTCGGCCATCGCAATCACGGTCAACGCATTACCGCCGCCCTTGGCGGTGATCGTCGTGCCCTCGAGCGGATCGAGCGCGATATCCAGCTTCGGCCCGTTGCCGGCACCCACCTCTTCTCCGATGAAAAGCATCGGCGCCTCGTCGCGCTCGCCCTCGCCGATCACCACCGTGCCTTCGATGGCCAGGCCGTTGAGCGCGGTGCGCATCGCGTCGACCGCCGCCTGGTCGGCCGCCTTCTCGTCGCCGCGGCCCATCCAGCGAGACGCAGCCAGCGCCGCCGCCTCGGTGACGCGGACAACCTCGAGCGCCAGGTTCCGGTCCATGCTCTTCGCTTTGTCGTTCATCGTTCGCCCTTCTCCAAAGACGTCAGAATTTCTCGATCCGGATCATGTGGGGCGGCTCCTGCACCGCGTCGAATCCGCCGATCTCGTCCAACGCGCCCTGCATCGCCGACTCTTGAACATCGTGCGTGGTCAGCACCACGGGCACCGCCTCGGCTTCCGAGCGGGTGCGCTGGATCGCCGCCTCGATGGAAATCTCATGGTCGCGCAGCGCGGCCGCGACGTCGGCGAAAACGCCGGGTTGGTCGAGCACCATCAGCCGGACGTAGTACATACCGCGATGGCTTTCCATCGGCGCCGCCTCGGGCTTCGCCAACGCCGATGCCGGAACCCCGAAGGCCGGCGTCAATCGCCCGCAGGCGATGTCGACGATATCGCTGACGACTGCCGAGGCGGTCGGCCCCGCACCGGCTCCCCGACCCTCGAACACGGTGGTGCCGACGAAGTCGCCGTCGGCGACGACCGCGTTGAACACGCCCTCGACCGCCGCGATCGGCGCCGCGGTCGAAACCATCGCGGGATGGACCCGCTGGTGGATGCCGTGCTCGTTGCGCTCGGCAATGCCCAGCAACTTGATGCGATAGCCCAATTCCTCGGCGTATTCGATGTCCGCCGTTGCGATATTGCGAATGCCCTCGATATGCACGCTCTTGAAGTCGACCTCGGTGCCGAACGCGACGCTGGTCAGAATCGCGAGCTTGTGCGCGGTATCGACACCGTCGACGTCGAACGCCGGGTCGACTTCCGCATAGCCGAGCTCCTGGGCTTCTGCCAGCACATCGTCGAACTCACGCCCGGTATCGCGCATCGCGGTGAGGATGTAATTGCAGGTCCCGTTCAGGATGCCGTGCAGACGCTCGATCCGGTTGCCCGCGAGGCCCTCGCGCAGCGCCTTGATCACCGGAATGCCGCCGGCGACAGCAGCCTCGTAGCCGAGCGAGACGCCCGCCCCTTCGGCCGCGCGCGCGATCTCGGTACCGGCCTCGGCCAAAAGCGCTTTGTTCGCCGTCACCACGTGCCTTCCCGCGGCGATCGCGGCGTCGCAGACCGCGCGCGCCACGCCGTCACTGCCGCCGATCAGCTCGACGACCACGTCGGCCTCGGCCTCCGCCGCCATTTGCGCCGCATCGTCGAACCACTGGTAGTTCGAGATATCGATCCCGCGGTTGCGTCCGCGGTCGCGCGCCGAGACGGATGTGACGCGAATCTCGCGGCGCGACCGCGTGGCGAGCAAAGCGGCTTGGTCGACCAACAGCCTGACGGTGCCCGCGCCGACCGTCCCGAGGCCGGCGATCGCGATGTTCAGGGGTTCCGTCATTCGGCGACGGCCTTCCTCTCCGGCTCGATATTGTGCGACCGCGACAACACCTGTTTGATGTTGCGGACCGCCTGGCGGATGCGTTGCTTGTTCTCGACCAACGCGATCCTGACGAACCCCTCGCCGTGCTCGCCGAATCCGAGGCCGGGCGAGACCGCGACCTTGGCTTCGCGCAGCAACAGTTTCGCGAATTCGAGCGAGCCGAACTCGACCTGCGCCGGCGGCAGGGGCGCCCAGGCGAACATCGTCGCCTGGGGGCTCGGAATCTCCCAACCCGCCGCCGCCAGGCCCTCGATCAGGATGTCGCGGCGCTCGCGGTAGAGATCGCGCAACTCGTCGATACAGTCCTGCGGCCCGTTCAGCGCCGCCGTCGCGGCGACCTGGATCGGCGTGAAGGCGCCGTAATCGAGGTAGGACTTGACCCGCGCCAGGGCCGAGATCATGCGTTTGTTGCCGGCCGCGAAGCCGATGCGCCAGCCCGGCATCGAGTAGGTCTTGGAAAGCGAGGTGAACTCGACCGCGATGTCCTTGGCGCCCTTGACCTGGAGGATCGAGGGCGGCGGATTGCCGTCGAAGTAGATTTCCGCATAGGCCAGATCGGACAAGATATATATTTCATGCCGGCAGCAGAACCCGACGACCTCCTCGTAGAAACCGAGGTCGACCACTTCCGCCGTCGGGTTCGAGGGAAAGTTCAGCACCAGGGCGACCGGTTTCGGAATCGAATGATCGACGGCGCGCTGCAGCGCGGCGAGATAGTCCTTCTGGTCGCCGCCCGACCCGCCATGGGCCGGCAGATGGCGCACGACGCCGCCGGCGATGATGAAGCCGAAGGCATGGATCGGGTAGCTCGGGTTCGGCGCCAGCACCAGATCGCCAGGGCTGGTGATCGCCTGCGCCAGGTTCGCCATTCCTTCCTTCGAGCCGAGGGTCACGACGACTTCCGAGTCGGGATCGAGGGCGACACCGAACCGGCGCTCGTAATAGCCGGCAAGCGCCTTGCGCAGCCCCGGAATGCCACGGCTGTTCGAATAGCGGTGGGCGCGCGGATTTTGGGCCGTCTCGGTCAGTTTGTCGACGATGTGCTGTGGCGTCGGCGAATCCGGATTGCCCATGCCGAAATCTATGATGTCGTCGCCGTCGGCCCGGGCCTGCGCCTTCATCGCATCGACCTCGGCGAACACATAGGGCGGAAGCCGCTTGATTCGGTAAAACTCGTCCCTCATGTCACCACCCCGCGACATGGCGTCAATTGCGATGCCATTCGGGTCAGCCCTCGCTGAGATACTCGATGAAGATCTCCGCGCGGCGGTTCGCCGCCTCGCCGGTCGCCGTGGATTCGGCATAGATCGGTTGGTTCGCGCCCTGGGCGACGACCTCGATACGATTCTCGGGCACACCCTGGCGGATCAATTCGGTGGCGACCGCGTTCGCGCGGTCGAGCGAGACCTTGAAGTTGACCGCCTTCATGCGCGCTGGGTTCAGGGTCCTGACGTTGCGGCTCGAGTGGCCGACGACGCGGATCGTTCCGCCGGTCTGGCTATAGACCTGGGCCACGGTCACGAGGACGTCGACATCGGCCTTGGTGATCGCCGCCGAGCCGTCCCGGAAATAGATCGTGCCGACCTGGAAGGTCTTGGTCACTCGGGCGCGGGCGCCGGAGGCCGTGGGCGGCGGCCGGATACCGGGTGCGGCGGGCGGTGCAGTGGCGCCCGGCGCCTCGATCAAAGGCCGAACCGGTTGCGGTGCCGGTGCCGGACGCGGCGTCGCGCGCGCCGACGGCCGTCCGGTCGGCGTCGCGAACCGACTCGACCGGGCGCCGGGCAGCTTGGCGACCTGGGGCGGCGCCTGCCGAGCGCCCAGTCCCTTTGGACGCGGCGGCGGCGGCGCGACGGCGCGCCGTTGCGGCGCCCGCACGGGCGGCGGCGGGGCGGGCGGCGGCCTGATCTGCGTCCGAGTCGCGGCTGGCGGCCTCACTGCCGGCGGGGCCGCCGGCGCTCGCATCGCTGGAGGGGCCACGACCCGCGGCGGCTTGGGTGGCGGCGCCACGGCGGCCCGGGCCGGCGGTTGCCTGGGCGATGCGACGGGGGCGGCCGGCTGCCGGGAAGCGCCGGGCGGCGTCGCCTTGCCACCGAAGACCGCCTCGCTGCGCAACACCTGGTCGGTGTAGCGCGCGTTCTTGGTATCGGCGATCAGCCCCTCGGCCAAGGGCTTGCGCTGCTGTTCGACGGTCGGACGCTTGGGCCGCAGGGGCACGGATTGAAGCCTCGGATAGGGCTGCGCCTTGGCCTGCTGGCTGCCGGCGACGGCGCCGATAGGCTTTTTCACTTTTTCCGCTTTCTCTTCGTCGTCGTCGCCGAACCAGTTCATCGGGTTGATCACGTCGAGGGTATCGTAAGTCACCTCCTTGACCGTATCGCACGCCGCAAGCAGGGTAAGCGCGAGACCGATCCCGGCCAATCGCGGCAGCACGCGCGCACTGGGCGCCCTCGGCACACCGTCTATCGGATACAAGTTTACGCGCATCGGTATCCTCTGCTTGCTCGTCGGTTGCGGCATACCGCGCATTCGAAAATTTAGCATGACGCAAGCCTGCCCATCATGTATGACTGCGCGCTCGAAAAATACGAAAATTCGTCGGCGCAACAGCCCGGTCCCCCAAAACGTCGTCGCGATCGGCAGGGCCATCGCCTGGCGCAATGATAAGGAACCACCGATGTCCGATCAATCGCCTCAAGAGCCTAATCTGCCCGATCCGGCCGAGTTCGCCAAAACGATGGCGTCGATCGCGGAGCAAAGCCAGCGCATCGTCAGCGAGTTCCTGTCGCACCAGCAGGGCAACGGCGCCAACGGCCCGGTCGACCCGCTGAACATCGGCTCGGCGTTCTTCGAGATGACGCGGCAGATGATGTCGGACCCGGCGAAGCTGGTGCAGGCCCAGATGTCGCTGTGGCAGGACTATATGACGCTGTGGCAGAACACGACGCGGCGCTTCCTGGGCCAGGAGCCCGACCCGGTCGTGGCCCCCGAGCAGGGCGATTACCGTTTCAAGGACGAGGCCTGGGACGAAAACGTCCTGTTCGACTTCGTCAAGCAGTCCTACCTGCTGACCTCGCGCTGGATCCAGAACACGGTCGGCGAGGTCGAGGGGCTGGACGACAAGACGGCGCAGAAGATCGATTTCTACACCCGCCAGTTCGTCGACGCGATGGCGCCGACCAATTTCGTCGCGACCAATCCGGAAGTGTTGCGCGAGACCTTCGAGTCGGGCGGCGAGAACCTCATCAACGGCCTGCAAAACGTGCTCGACGACCTGGAGCGCGGCAAGGGCAAGTTGCGCATCAAGATGGTCGACGAGGACGCATTCGAGGTCGGCGACAATATCGCGACGTCGGAAGGCAAGGTCGTCTACCAGAACGAGCTGATCCAGCTGCTCCAATTCGCGCCGCTGACCGACAAGGT
Source organism: Alphaproteobacteria bacterium (assembly GCA_030743445.1). Lineage (GTDB taxonomy): Bacteria > Pseudomonadota > Alphaproteobacteria > UBA8366 > UBA8366 > JASLSL01. Next base: position 1,259 of record JASLSL010000240.1, on the reverse strand, counting down.
GGCGAAGCGGCCGTTGCTGATCATCCCGCCCTGGATCAACAAGTACTACATCCTCGATTTGCGGCAGAAAAACTCCTTCATCCGCTGGGCGACCGAGCAGGGACTGACAGTATTCTGCGTCTCGTGGGTCAACCCGGACGCCAAATTGGCGGACAAGAGCTTCGAGGATTACATGATCGAGGGGCCGCTGGCGGCGCTGGAGGCGATCGAACAGGCAACCGGCGAACGCGAGATCAACGCGATCGGCTATTGCCTCGGCGGCACGTTGCTGGCCGCAACCCTGGGACACATGGCCGCCGCCGGCGACGACCGTATTCGCTCGGCGACCTATTTCGTCAGCCTGGTCGATTTCGAGGAGCCGGGCGAGCTCGGCGTCTTCATCGACGACGAGCAGTTGGACTCGCTCGAGGCCAAGATGGACGAGCGCGGCTACCTCGAGGGCAGCGAAATGGCGACGACCTTCAACATGCTGCGCGCCAACGACCTGATCTGGTCCTTCGTCATCAACAACTACCTGCTGGGCAAGGACCCGTTCCCGTTCGACCTGCTCTATTGGAATTCCGACTCGACCCGCATGCCGGCGGCGATGCACAGCTACTATCTCCGCACGATGTACCAGGAGAACAAGCTGGTCCAACCGGGGGCGCTGACCCTCAACGAGACGCCGATCGACCTCACGGCGATCGAGACGCCGACCTTCATCCTCTCGACCCGCGAGGACCACATCGCGCCCTGGAAGTCGGCCTACCAGGCGACGCAGCTATATTCGGGGCCGGTCAAGTTCGTGCTCGCCGCCTCGGGTCATATCGCCGGCGTCGTCAACCACCCGGCGGCCGAGAAGTACTGCTACTGGAGCGACACCAAGACGCCGAAGAACCCGGACAAGTGGCTCGACGGCGCGACCGAGCGCCCGGGCTCGTGGTGGCCCGAATGGCGCAAGTGGATCAAGAAATACGACGGCGGCCAGATCAAGGCGCGCCAGCCCGGCGACGGCAAGCTCGAGCCGATCGAAGACGCACCGGGCAGCTACGTGCTGGTCAAGGCGACGTAGGACCTCCCACCCTCTCCCTCCCCCTCAAGGGGGGAGGGAAGCGTTCTGGTTGCTTGCTTTATACCCCTCCCTTCGACGGGAGACGGTTAGAGGGAGGGGGTGACCCAAGTGAAGATAACGAAGGTGCCAGGCCCTTAATTTGTCTGCTCCATCTCCGTTAACCAATTACGTCATTCCGGACGGCGCGCGCGCCGATCCGGAATCCATG
>JASLSL010000239.1 GCA_030743445.1 Alphaproteobacteria bacterium | reverse complement strand
CTCGAACTGGGAGCTCTCGACCGCGCGCGCGACCTCGGTGGTCAAGTTCCTGGTCGGCGAGGGGATTCCGGCAAAGCGCCTCGCGGCGACCGGCTTCGGCGAGTTCCAACCGCTCGATGACCGCCAGGACGAGATCGCCTTCCGGCGCAACCGCCGGATCGAGCTCAAATTCGACCAACGCTAGTCAGGACACCGCGCGCTCCACAGGCGCCGCCTCGCCGCCCCCGAACTGCAACTCCGCGAGCCGCGCGTAGAGTCCGCCAGCGGCGACCAGTTCGTCATGGGTGCCCTGGGCGACGGTTCTGCCCTCGTCCATCACCACGATTCGATTCGCCTTCTGCACCGTGGCGAGCCGGTGGGCGATGACGATCGTCGTGCGTCCCATCATGATGCGCTCGAGCGCCTGCTGCACCAACCGCTCGGATTCGGAATCGAGCGCACTCGTCGCCTCGTCGAGCAGCAGGACCGAGGGATCGCGCAGGATCGCCCGGGCGATGGCGATGCGCTGGCGCTGGCCGCCGGAGAGGCGCACCCCGCGCTCGCCGAGAAAGGTCTGGAACCCGTCCGGCAGACGGTCGAGGAACTCGGCCGCCGCCGCGGCCTCGGCCGCGATCCGGACCTCGTCGTCGCCGGCGTCGGGCCGGCCGTAGCGGATGTTCTCCATCGCATCGGCCGAAAAGATCACCGGCTCCTGCGCGACGAGCCCGATCCGCCCGCGCGCGTCGGCCGGGTCGGCCTGGCGCAGATCGACGCCATCGAGCACGACCCGTCCGACCTCGGGATCGTAGAACCGCAGCAGAAGTTGGAAGACCGTCGTCTTGCCCGCACCCGATGGGCCGACCAGCGCCACCAACTCGCCGGGTGCCACGTCCAGATCGAAGCCTTCGAGCGCCGCCTCGGTCGGGCGTGCGGGATAGTGGAAGGTCACGCCCTCGAAGCCGACCCAGCCCTCGCCGGGGCTCGGGATCGCCGTGGGTTCCGCCGGTGCCGCGATGTCGGGCTCGGTCTCGAGCAGCACGAACAACCGCTCGGCGGCGCCCGCGGCGCGCTGCAAGTCGCCGATCACCTCGGTAATGGCGCCGACCGATCCGGCGACGACGACCGAATAGAACACGAAGGCGGAGAGCTCGCCCGCCGTGATCCGGCCGGCGATCACGTCGTGGCCGCCGATCCACAGGATCAGGCCGACCGCGCCGAATACCAGCAGGATTACCACCGCGGTCAGCGCCGCCCGCGCCCGGACCCGGCGGATCGCGACCCGGAAGGCATCCTCGACGACCTCGCGAAAGCGGGCTCGGTCGACGTCCTCGTGGGTAAAGGCCTGCATGGTGCGCACCGCGCCGAGGGATTCCTCGGCATAGGCGCTGACCTCGGCGATGCCGTCCTGGGCACGGCGACTGCGCCGGCGCACCGCGCGCCCGAAGATCACGATCGGCGCGACCACGACCGGCACGAACAGGAACACGAACCCGGTCAACTTCGGGCTGGTCACCGCCAGCATCGCCGCCCCGCCGAGGAACAACAGTAGATTGCGCAGCGCCACCGCGGCGGACGAACCGATCACCACCTGGATCAACGTGGTATCGGTGGTCAGGCGCGAGAGCACCTCGCCGGTCTTGGTGACCTCGAAGAAAGCGGGGCTGAGGCGCACCACATGGTCGTAGACCTCGCGGCGCAGGTCGGCGACCACGCGCTCGCCGATCCAGGAGACGAGATAAAACCGGCTGTAGGACGCCGCCGCCATGACGATGACGACGACGAGCAACACCAGGAGTGCGGCATCCAACAGCCAGGTCTCGCCGCCGCCGAAGCCGCGATCGACCATGAAGCGCAGCCCCTGGCCGAGCGCCAGCACCGTCGCCGCCGCGACGACCAGCGCCAGCACCGCACCCGCGACCGCCAGCCGGTAGGACCCGAGGTAGACCGCGAGCCGGCGCAGGACGCGTACGTTGCTGCTGCGCTCGCGATCCTCCGAAAGCCCGGATTCCATATAGCCGCTATGACGAAAATCGGGTTGTACTGCCACCTGCTGCCTCCGGCGCCCGGTATAGCAGGGCGGCGACGGCGGCGCCATGATCCGGGAGCCGGCGGCGGCCGTCGCCAGGCCCTGGCCACCCCAGTCCCCAATGCCGATAATCGATTCCGAACAAACAGAGGAGGGACACACCCGATGACCATCAACCGCTACAAGGGCCATGCCGCGGGCCGCAACCGCGCGGTCGCGCACAATGGCATCGTCTACGCGGTCGCCACCGCTCCCGACAAATCCGGCGACATCCAGGACCAGACCCGCCAGACTCTGGCGCATCTCGACGAAAGCCTGGCGATGGCCGGGACCGATAAGACCAAGATGCTCCAGGCCCAGGTGTTCATGGAAAACATGGACGAGAAGGCAGCGATGGACGAGGTGTGGAACGAGTGGATCGGCGACGACTGGGAATTCTGGCCGCAGCGCGCCTGCGTCGGGGCACCGCTGTCGACGAACTGCCTGGTCGAGATCATCCTGATGGTGGCGGTGGAATAGCCGGCTCCCGCACCCAAACCGTGCAAGCGTTGACCCCGTTCCCCCGCGAGCGGGGTCAAATCTTTAGCCGGCCGGCGGTCGATGATACACTGGCGCCATGGCCCGGCCGCTCAGACCCGAGTATCCCGGTGCGCTCTATCACGTCTCGGCGCGCGGCCACGGCGGCGTGGCGGTGTTCGGCGACAACCTCGACGGCCGTGTGTTCCTGCAATTGCTCGGCGAGACCTGCGCCAGGACCGGGTGGCGCGTCCACGCGGTGTGCCTGACGCCGGACCGTTACCAGATCGTCGTGGAGACGCCGCACGCCAATTTGGTGAGCGGGATGCGCCAACTCGCCGGCGTCTATACCCAGCGCTTCAACCGCCATCACGGCCACAAGGGATCGCTATTCCAGGGCCGCTACAGGGCGGTGCTGGTCGAGCGCGAGACCTGCCTTCTCGAATTGTGCCGCGAGGTGGCGTTGACCCCGGTCCGTGCCGGCCTCGCCGCCGCACCCGAGGACTGGCGCTGGAGCAGCTACCGGGTGACGATCGGCCGCGAACCGTTGCCGCCCTGGCTCGAAGTCGAATGGCTGCGCGAGCGGTTCGACGGCGACCGCAAGGCTTGGCAACGATACGTCGCCGAGGGCCTGACGGCACCGAACGTCTGGGAGGGGCGGCGGCAACAGATTTATCTCGGATCGGAGGACTTCGTGCGCGAGGTCGAGGCGAAGGTCGCATCCGCCGACGATCCCCGGGCAGGGAAGCCGAAGCCGCTCGACTGGTACGTCAAAAACGGCGCCGACCGCACCGCGGCGATGGCCGAGGCTTGGCTATCCGGCGATCACAGCCAAATCGAGATCGCCAGGCACTTCAATGTCCACTACAGCACCGTGAGCCACGCGGTGAAGCGCTACCGGGCGCGCGGGGAATAGCGGCCCCTCCCTGCCCCCTTGCCAAGCCGGGCGGCCTCGGCTATACAGCCGCGCTTGAAGATCGGGAGCCATGGCGATGAAGAACGACATCCACCCGGACTACCACGATATCGACGTCCAGTTGACCGACGGCACGACCTACAAGATGCGCTCGACCTGGGGCAAGCCCGGCGACACGATGAAGCTCGATATCGACCCGAAGACGCATCCGGCATGGACCGGCGTGCATCGCCTGGTCGACACCGGCGGCCAGCTCGCCAAGTTCAACAAGAAGTTCGAGGATTTCGGCCTCAAGTCGTAAGTCGCCGACTTCCGGCTGAAATGGTGAGGGCGCCCCCAAGGCGCCCTTTTCGTTACATCCGGGTCAGATGGCCGCACCGGCCGCCGCCGCGCGTCGGTCGAGCCGGCGAATCCGGCAGTAGAGGTCGTAGCTGCGGTCCATCAGGCTGCGGAACTCCACCGGCAGCGGCAGCGCCCGCGCCGACTTCCAATCCAGGCACACGGTCCCGCCCGACATCCGATAGGCATCGTCATCGGCCTCCTCGCGTGTCAATTCGCCTGCGTGGATCGCCTTCTGCACCATCAGCCAAGCCATGACCTGGATCAGGCGGGTGGTCAGCCGCATGGCCTCGCCATTCGCCGCGAGCCGGGCCGCATACCCCTGCTTCGCCGCCAGTAGCGGCCATTCCCGTTCGATGTAGTCGCGGGTTTCGACCAATAGATCGAACGCTTCCTCGTAGGTTCCGGAGAAAAATACCGGCGCTGTTTGTCCCTCGGACAATGAATCTCTCCAATGTTGTCAACCACTATATTAACCAACTTGGCGCATACCACATTTATTGTTATAAGTATTGTACTACAATGTTTTAAGTATTGTTAGGTTTTATTTGTTAATACTTATGGTTAACGCTGGCCGGCCAAGTCTTTAAATTCCCGCAAGCCTGCCCATATAAGGATTGGCGCCGGATGCCGAATTCGGGTCCGGCGCCAACCAAACCGGGGCAGACCATGGTGGTGGCCCCCTGAACCATATTGCTTCGAAGGAGGATATGGCTATGACACGCTTTGACCTTTCACCCCTATTCCGTACTTCCGTCGGTTTCGACCGCATGGCGCGGTTGTTCGATTCGATGGCGAACGAGCAAGGGCCGTCCTATCCGCCCTACAACATCGAGCGGACCGATGAAGACACCTATCGGATCTCGATGGCTGTCGCGGGTTTCGGCGAGGACGACCTCGAAGTGACGGTCGAGGACAATCAGCTGATCGTCGCCGGCCGGATCGAGGAGACCGAGGAAGACAACGGCAAGCGCTATCTCCACCGCGGGATCGCCGAGCGCGCTTTCGAGCGTCGCTTCAGCCTGGCCGATCACATCCAGGCGACCGGCGGCAAGCTGGAGAACGGCCTGCTGTATGTCGATCTCGTGCGCGAGATTCCGGAGGAGAAGAGGCCGCGCCAGATCAAGATCGGCACGGCCGCCAATAAATCGAAGGAGATCGAAGGCAAGGCCGCTTAATCGGCCGGCTGAAAATTACGGGGACACGATACAGGCGAGAAGGTGCTGATTGGTAATAACCTTCGCCATCGTGTCCCCGAAATTTCGGGGCTCGTCCATCCGGGCGCGCCCTTTTTCATTGGCTCAGACCTTCAGGGTTTCCATCATCCGGCGCACGTCATCGGGGATCGGCACCGGCTTGCGGGTCGCGCGCTCGGTATAGACGTGGACGAAGGTCCCGGTCGCGGCCGGGTCGTCGTCGCCTTCGTGGAACAGGCCGACGCCGTAGGTCACGCTCGAATTGCCGAGCCGGTCGACCCGGAGCCCGGCCTCGACCATTTGGGGAAAGGTGAATTCCTTGTGGTAGGTGCATTCGGTCGCGACCACGATGCCGACGATCTCGGAGGTTTCGAGGTCGAGCAGGCCGTTCCCGATTAGCCAACCGTTCACCGCCGTATCGAACCAGGAATAGTAGATCACGTTATTGACGTGGCCGTAGACGTCGTTGTCCATCCAGCGCGTCGGAATTTGCCGGAAGTAAACGTAGTCGGACCGCCGCGGCAGGGTGTCTTCGCTCATGCCACGGCATCTATGAATTGATGCAGCGCCTTCAGCGTCTCGCGCGGCGCCTCGACGGTCATCATGTGCCCGGCCTCGGGCAAGACGATCTTGCGGCAATCGGCGATCGCCTCCTCCAAGGGGCCGGCGTTGCGCGCCGGGGTCATGCGGTCGGCCTCGCCAAGCAGCAGCAGGGTCGGGCATTCGACCTTAGCCGCCGCGTCGAGCCCATCCGCGTAGTCGTTGCAGGCCTTGAGGTCGATTCCCAGCACGCCTGGCGCGCCGCGTTCCAGCAATCGGCCGCCGCCGCCCATCAGCCAAATGCCGGGCGCAATGTTGCCGCCCTTGTGGGTCCGCTGGCCATGCGCCCACGAGACGATCAGATCGACCGCCATGTGGTCGTCGGCCTCGGCCGCATCGAGCAAGTCGTCGTGGACCGGAATTTCGGGCGTGGCGCCGAGCAGCGCCAATGCCGAGACCCGCGCGGGATGCCGCGCCGCGGTCTCGAGCGCCGCAAGCGCGCCCATCGAATGTCCGACGAACGCCACCGTCTCGGCCCCGACCACGTCCAACAGGGCGATCAGCCAATCGTTGAGACCGGAGATCGTCGCCAGCGGCTCGCCGTCGCTGCGCCCGTGGCCCGGCAGGTCGATCGCCAGCACCGAGCGGCCGTGATGGGCGAAGTAGCGCGTCTGCTGTTGCCAGATCGTGTGGTCCATGCCGGCGCCGTGCACGAACACCACGGCCGGAAGATCGGGATAGAAGTCCCGCCCGCCGGTATTCGCGAAGGCACGCACACCATCGACTTCGATCCACATGCGCTATTTCCTCTTGCGCTGCGAGGCCTCGATTGCGCGACCGAGATCGCCGATCAGATCGTCCGTGTCCTCGAGACCGACCGAAAGCCGGATCAAATCCTCGCCGATCCCCGCCCCCTTCAACTGTTCGGGCGTCAGCTGCTGGTGTGTCGTCGACGCCGGGTGCAGGATCAGCGACTTGGCGTCGCCGACATTGGCGAGATGCGAGAACAGGTCGACCGTCTCAATCACCTTGGCGCCCTCCGCGCGCCCGCCCTTGACCCCGAAGCAGACGATCGAACCGGCGCCGCGCGGCAGGTACTTCTTTACCAGCGCGGTGTCGGGATGGTTCTTCAGGCTCGGATGATTGACCCAGGCGACGGCGTCGTGGGTCGAGAGGAATTCGGCGACCTTCTCCGCATTGGCGACATGGCGGTCCATCCGCATCGGCAGGGTCTCGACGCCCTGGAGGATATGGAAGGCGTTGGTCGGGCTCATGCAGGGGCCGAAGTCGCGCATGCCCTCCAACCGGGCACGCATGATGAAGGCCGCGGGGCCGTACTCCTCGGCGAAGTTGACCCCGTGATAGCCGTCATAGGGTTCCGTCAGGGTCGGGAACTTGTCGCTTGCCAACCAGTCGAACCGGCCGGCGTCGACCAGGGCGCCGCCGATCGCGACGCCATGGCCGCCGAGCCACTTGGTCGCCGAATGCATGACGATGTCGGTGCCGAAGTCGAACGGCCGGCAGAGGTAAGGCGTGGCAAAGGTCGAATCGATCATCAACGGCAGTCCCGCGTCGTGCGCGATCCCGGCGACCGCCTCGAGGTCGAATATCTCGAGCCCGGGATTGCCGATCACCTCGCCAAAGACGAGGCGCGTGTCCGCGCGAATCGCGTTCCGGAACCCGTCGTGGTCGCGCGGGTCGACGAAGGTCGCGGTGATGCCGAAACGCGGCAGGGTGTAGTTGAACATGTTGGTCGTCCCGCCGTAGAGCGAGGACGACGAGACGATGTGTCCGCCTTGACCCATCAACGTCACGACCGCGAGGTGGAGGGCCGCCTGCCCGCTCGCCGTGCACAGCGTCCCAACCCCGTCCTCGAGCGCCGCGATCCGCTCTTCGAGCACCGCGACCGTGGGGTTGGAAATCCGCGTGTAGATGTGACCGGCGACCTCGAGGTTGAACAGGGCCGCCGCATGGTCGGCGTCGTCGAACACATAGGACGTGGTCTGGTAGATCGGCTGGGCGCGCGCGCCGGTCACCGGGTCGGGTTGCTGGCCCGCGTGCAATGCCAGCGTCGCGGGTTTCAGGTAATCGGGTTTCACCATGGCGAAAGGCCTCCCGGCCAGGCTCGCCGGGCGGGGCCGGCGCGCCGATCGATAATAGATGGGCAAATTGGACGGGGCCGCCCGAGAGCGGCCCCTTTGTTTTTTGCCTCACCTGTCCAACTTGCGAGCGACGGATAGCCTAGCCGCGTTGCCGGAGGCCGTCAAAAAAAAAGAGCCGCTCAAAGGCGGCCCGAGTTGGACAGGGAGGTATAAAGTCGGGGTGGGGTGGATGTCCCCGACAGGGCACTTCAGGGGCGTGAAGCGCCGTCTACATTTTTAAGCGCCAATTCCTAAAGAATGGTTAACAAACCGCGTAATTTTATTACAAACGGCCAAGCGCCGCAGCGGTGATCGGGCGGCCTCGCGGCGTCACGTCTTGAACGCCGCCTGGGCCTCGACCATTTTCGATTCCTTGTCTGCGATGTCGCGCTGGACCCGGTCGATTTCGATCTCCAACTCGGCGATATATTCCTTTAAATCGTTGATCGACAGGTCGTCGAGATTGGTCGGTTTCGGCCGTAAAGTCCGCGGCTCCAGGTCCTGCTCTTCCGACATATCCCGTCCTCCGGTATGCGCTTCCCACTTGCTTGCAAGTGTGATCCCAAGGGGATAAACCTGCAACCCCTTCGACACGCTTCAAACCCCTCCCCGGAGCAGCGCCATGCCTCTCCCCGACACCATGACCGTGGTCGAAATCAGCGAGCCCGGCGGCCCCGATGTCCTCAAGCCGGCGACCCGCCCGGTGCCGGAACCGGGTCCCGGCGAGGCGCTGATTCGGGTCGCCGCCGCCGGGGTCAACCGGCCGGACGCGATCCAGCGCGCCGGCCGCTACCCGCCGCCCGAGGGACAGTCTGACCTGCCGGGGCTCGAGGTCGCGGGCGAGGTCGTGGCCCTCGGCGACGGTGCGGCAGGCGTCGCGGTCGGCGATGCGGTTTGCGCCCTGACGCCGGGCGGTGGATATGCCGAGTACTGCCTCGCCCCCGGGGCGCACTGCCTGCCGGTGCCGAAAGGGTTCGCCATGGTCGAGGCCGCCGCGGTACCCGAAACCTTCTTCACCGTCTGGTGCAACGTCTTCCAGCGCGCGGGGCTTCGCGCCGGCGAAAGCTTTTTGGTGCATGGCGGATCGAGCGGCATCGGCACGACCGCGATCCAACTCGCCAAGGCGTTCGGCGCGAGCTTGGTGCTGACGACCGCGGGCTCGGCCGAGAAATGCGAGGCTTGCACCGCGCTCGGCGCCGACCGGGCGATCAACTACCGCGAGGAGGATTGGGCGGAAGCGGTCCGCGAGGCGACCGCAAAACGTGGTGTCGACGTTATCCTCGACATGGTCGGCGGCGACTACATCCAGAAGAACATCGACAGCCTGGCGACAGACGGCCGGCTCGCGATCATCGCGTTCCTGGAGGGGTCGAAGGCCGAGCTCAATCTCGCCCGTTTCATGGTCAAGCGCCAGACGATCACCGCCTCGACGCTCAGGGCCCAGTCGATTGAGGCCAAGGCGGGGATCGCGGCCGAGCTTCGCGACAATGTCTGGCCGCTGTTGGCGGACGGTTCGGTCAAACCGGTGATCCACGGGACCTTCCCGCTGGCCGAAGCCGCGACGGCCCACGCGCTGATGGAATCGAGCGCCCATATCGGCAAGATCGTGCTGACGGTGGATGGTGCATGAGGCGGACCGCTATTGCATAGCCCTTTGCGTTGCGGGCAACGGCGCACTATATATTCGGCTAACGCGACCACGCGGGCCCGAAACCAGGGCCGGACGCTGCTGGAGACTCACATGACACAACCGTTGATGCCGCAGGCGACTGCCGTATGGCTGGTTGAGAACACCGGTCTTACTTTCGACCAGATCTCGGAATTCTGCGGCCTTCATCCACTCGAGGTGCAGGCGATCGCCGACGAGGAAGTCGCGATCGGGATGCAGGGGCTCGACCCGATCGTGAACGGGCAGCTGAGCAAGGAAGAGATCGTGCGCTGCGAAGCCGACCCCGAGGCCCGTCTGCAGATCGCCAAGAGCGATATCCCGCAGCCGGTCGCCCGACCCAAGGGACCTCGCTATACGCCGCTCTCCAAGCGCCAGGACAAGCCGGACGCCATCGCTTGGCTGCTACGCCACCACCCGGAGCTGACCGACGCCCAGATCGGTCGGTTGATCGGCACCACCAAGCCGACGATCAACGCGGTGCGCGACCGCACCCACAAGAACACACCGAACATGCGGCCGCGCAGCCCGATCGAATTGGGATTGGCCTCGCGCAAGGACATGGCGGCGGCAATCGCCAAGGCGATCAAGGCGGGCCGTCAGCCGGCCCCACCGCCGGAGCCCGATCCGACGCCGGAACCCCTGCCCGGGGAATATCCGCCACTGGGGGGGGAGCCTTCCTACTGATCGGCAATCATACTGACGGTCGAATGCACGCGGCAGAGAGTTTCGACAAAGATATGACGGCGATCCGACGCTCGTTCGGCTCCGTCCTCCTCGCCCTGACGATCGCCCTGGCGCCGCTCGCGGCGGCGTCGGCCGCCGAAAAGGCGCCCAAGGCCCCCAGGGGGCCCGGGGCCGAGGAGCCGGTCAAAGAAAAAGCGGAATCAAAGCCCTCGAAATCCGAGCCCCAAGAATCCAAGCCGGCGGCCGAAAAGAAGCCCGACGCCGACGAGAAGGCGGAGCCCAAGAAAGCCACCCCAAAGACTGCCCCAAAGACCGCCGAAGAGAAAACGCCGGCCGCGCCGCCCAAATCCGCATCGTTCGACCCCTACCAAGAATACGAACGCCTCTCCAAGCTCGAGCGCATCCGCTGGTCGGCCAAGGTCGCCGCGCGCTATCCCAACCAGAGCCCGGTCGCCAAGGTCGCGGACCGGGTCTGGGAACACCTCGGCTCGGTCAGCGGTCTCGCCTTCTCGCCCGACAGTCGGTTGGCGCTGACCGGTTCGTGGAAGGAGGCGCGGCTCTACGACGTCGAAACCGGCAAGCAGCTGAATCTCTGGAAGCACAAGCGCCCGTCCTATGTCATCGCCGTCGCCTTCTCACCCGACGGCAAGACCGCAGCGACAGGGGCCGGCGACGGCACGACCCGGCTGTGGAACGTCGAGAGCGGCGAGATGCTGCGCCAGTGGGGTCACTGGAAGGACGTCGAGGACCTGGATTTCTCACCCGACGGCCGCTACGTCGC
>JASLSL010000238.1 GCA_030743445.1 Alphaproteobacteria bacterium | reverse complement strand
GGAATCGAATAGTGGGTGCGGATGATGGCACAGGACTTGGCCGTCCCGCCGGTGCAGGCCTGGCCGCGTTCGAGCAGCAGCACATTGCCGCAACCGAGCCTTTTCAGGTGAAAGGCGATCGATGAACCCACCACCCCGCCGCCGATGACGATCGCGTCGTATCTTCCTTCAGACATTGCCTCGTGTTTCTCCCTGCTCCTTCCCCATTGGGATACCGCGACCGGGTGCGCGGTGGAAGTATTTTCTAAACCGGGGACCGATGCGCTAAAGTTACACGAGACGACCGCCGGAGAAGAAGCGTGAACGAGACGACCGGAGACCGCCTGCCGCCCGACCATCCAGCACCGCACGACGGCCCGATCGAGGGGCCGGGCGTGTGGTACGGCCCCGACATCGAGGACCGGGACGACTGGGCCTACACGCTCTCGGAGGCCGAGCGGAACGAAGTCGTCGCGGCGATGCGCGACGCCAAGGCGCGCGGCCTCGAGATCGGCGACATCGCCAAATCCGATTTCCCGTTGCCGACGCTCGGGTCGAAGATCGAGGAACTGCGGCGCGAGGTGATCGATGGCCGCGGTTTCGTCTTGCTGCGCGGCTTTCCGGTCGAGGGCTTTTCCTTCGAGGAAGCCGCGACGATGTATTGGGGCCTCGGCACCCACCTCGGCAGCGCGCGCTCGCAAAACACCCGCGGACACCTTTTGGGCCACGTCACCGACCTCGGCGACGCCTTCGAGAACAAGAGCGACCGGGGCTACCTGACCAAACGCCATCTCGCCTTCCATTGCGACTCGGTCGATATCGTAGCCCTCCTCTGCCTGCGCCAGGCGAAAGTCGGCGGGCTCAGCACGATCGTCAGCTCCTACACCGTCCACAACGAGATGTGGGCACGCCGGCCGGACCTGGCGAAGTTGCTCTACGGGCCGATCGCGCGCGACCGGCGCGACGAAATCCCGCTCGGCAAAGGCCCGTGGTACGAGCTGCCGGTGTTCAACTACTGCCATGGCCGGCTTGCGGTGAATTTCCTACGCAAGCACATCGACACCGCCGAGCGCCACGCGGATGCCCTGCGCCGCACGCCGGAGATCGAGGACGCGCTCGACATGGTCTACGACCTGGCCCAGGACCCGGCGCTGCACCTGTCGATGGATTTCCGCCCGGGCGACATCCAGGTGCTGCACAACCACCAGATCCTGCACGACCGCACCACCTACGAGGATTGGCCCGAGCCGGAGCGCCGGCGCTACCTGCTCAGGCTCTGGCTCTCGCCGCCGGACGGCCTCGAACTGCCCGCGGCCTTCGCCGGGCGTTACGGCAGCACCGATGTCGGCGACCGCGGCGGCGTCATCGTGCCCAGGATCGAATTGAAGGTGCCGCTCGAGGCGGTGTAGGGCGCGGCTCAGTCCTCCGCTGCCGGCGGGTCCATCGCCTCGAGGCCGAGACGCTCGAACAGCCGCATGTCGTGCTCGGCCTCGGGATTGCGAGTCGTCAGCAATGTATCGCCGACGAAGATCGAGTTCGCCCCGGCGAGGAAACACAGCGCCTGGGCCTCGTCGCTCATGTGCTCACGACCGGCCGAGAGCCGCACCACCGAGCGCGGCATCAGGATCCGCGCCGCCGCGATGGTGCGCACGAACTCCAATACATCGAGCTCGTCGGCGCCAAAGAGCGGCGTGCCCTCGACCTGCATCAACAGGTTGATCGGCACGCTTTCCGGATGGACCGGCAGGTTGGCGAGCGTCGCCAGCATGCCGACCCGGTCGGCCCTCGTCTCGCCCATGCCGACGATGCCGCCGCAGCACACCTTCATGCCGGCGCCGCGCACCCGCTCCAGTGTGTCGAGACGGTCCCGGTAGGTCCGGGTCGTGATGATCTCGCCGTAGTATTCGGGCGAGGTGTCGATGTTGTGGTTGTAGTAGTCGAGCCCCGCCTCGGCCAAGCGGCCCGCCTGCGCCTCGGTCAGCATGCCGAGGGTCATGCAAGTCTCCATGCCGAGCGCTTTGATCCCGGCCAGGACCTCGACCACGTCGTCGATGTCCTTGTCCTTCGGCTCGCGCCACGCCGCGCCCATGCAGAAGCGCGAGGCGCCGACCGCCTCGGCGCGCCGGGCGGCGTCCAAGGTCGCCTCGACCGGCATCAGCTTCCCGGCCTCGACCCCGGTCTCGTACTCGGCGGATTGCGGACAATAGGCGCAGTCCTCGGGGCAGCCGCCGGTCTTGATCGACAAGAGCCGCGAGAGCTGGACCTTGTTGGGGTCGAAATGCCGGCGGTGGACGACCTGCGCGCGAAACAGCAGCTCGTTGAACGGCAGTTCGAAAAGCGCCGCGATCTCGTCCCGATTCCAGTCGTGGCGCAGTTCGTCCGCCTCGTCGCCGGCGGTCGCCGGCGGCGTGGTCGCGGGGCTCGCGATGGCATCGGAGGTATCGGTCATGCGGCGCATATGGTTTCGCAGCGGCCGGGCGGACACAATAACTAATTCTAAACCGGCGGCGCTGGCTCGATCGCGGGGCTGTGTCCCGTCGCCAATCGAATCATATTTTGAGGCTCCGGGCGCTGCGAACTAGACCGTAAGCAACTCGAGAAGATGGCCGTCGGGATCGCGGAAATACACGCCGCGCCCGCCGCGCCGGTGGTTGATCTGCATGTCCTCGGACGACCTCGGCCCGCTGCCATATACGACCCCATCGGCCTCGATGCGGGCGAAGATGGCGTCGAACTCCGCCTCGCTCACCTTGAAGGCGTAGTGATGGGACTCGAAGTCGCTCGCATCGTCGAAATCCAATGTCAGGTTCTGGTTCACTCGCACCGGCGCGAAATGCGACACCGGCCCGTCATAGCCAAGGCCGAAGATACGCGCGAAGAACCGGGCCGCGGCTTCCTTGTCCCTGGACGGCACGATGGTGTGGTCGAGCTCGATGGTCATCGCGGTCGCTCCCTTTCCGGGCCTAAAAGGCTCTCGGAGCCTCGAAGGCCGGAAAATTCTATCACGACGTTTCGAGACTCCATACCGGCGCCGATCGATCCGTTCGATTCATTCGACCCCGGTCCAACTCTAAACCGGCGACGCCTCCTCGACCGCGGGCTCGTGCACCCGGCCGCGGTGGGTGATCCGGGCGAAATCGCCTTGCACCGCGAGCAGCGCCGGCACCACGAACAGCACCAGCAGCGTCGCCACCATCAGCCCGAAGATGATGGTCAGCGCCATCGGGATCAGGAACTGCGCTTGCAGGCTGCGCTCGAACATCAGCGGGGTCAGCCCGCCGATGGTCGTCGCCGAGGTCAGGAACACCGCGCGCAGGCGGTCGCAGGCGCCGGCGACGATCGCCTCGTGCAACGGCTCCTCGTTGCCCAGCCGCTCGTCGATGGTCGTCACCAGGATGATTGAATCGTTGACCACGATGCCGGACAGCCCAATCAGCGCCACCAGGCTGAGGATCGTCAGGTCGTAGCCGAGCAACCAGTGGCCGATCGCGGCACCGACGAAGCCGAGCGGGATCACCGACATCACGACCAGCGGCCTGGTGTAGCTCGAGAACACCCAGGCGAGGATGATGTAGATGACCGAGAGGCCGATCGCCGCCCCCAGCCGCATGTCGCCGAGCGTGGTCTTCTGCTCCTCCGCCTTGCCGGCGAAGCGCACGGCGACGCCGTGGCGCTGGGCGATCTCGAAGATGCCGTCTCGGCTGAGCGCGCTTATTACCTTGCCGGTGTTGGTGACCGTGAGGTCGAGCTCGGCGGTGATTGCCGTCTGACGCTTGCCGTCCTCGCGCTTGATCCGCGAGAAGCCGCGCTTCTCACGCGTCTCGACGATCTCGGGCAGCGAGACCTCGGCCCCCTTGGGTCCGCGCAGGTAGAGCCCCTCCAGCGTTCCGGCATCGATCTCCTCGCGCGGGAACTGGACCCGCACAGTGACTTCCTCGTCGCCGCGCGGGAAGCGCTTGGCGATGGCGCCCTCGAAGGCGTGGCGAACCTGCCGGCCGACCGACTGGGTGGTGAAGCCCAGCGCCCGGCCGGCGGGCGACACCTCCAGGATCGTCTCCTGCTTGCCGAAGGGCAGGTCGTCCTCGACGTCGCTGACGCCCGG
>JASLSL010000237.1 GCA_030743445.1 Alphaproteobacteria bacterium | reverse complement strand
TCGCGGGACCGGAGGATCCGGCGGCGGCCGACGCCTATCTCGAGGTCGCCGATTGGCTGATGTTCGACGCCAAGGCGCCGGCCGATCTCGCCGGCGCGCTGCCGGGCGGCAATGCGCTGGTCTTCGACTGGACGTTCCTGGGCAGGCGGGAATGGAAGCTGCCGTGGATGCTGGCGGGCGGGCTGGATGCGGCGAACGTTGCCGAGGCGGTGCGGCGTTCGGGGGCCGCGACGGTCGATACCTCGTCCGGTGTCGAGGACGCGCCCGGCCATAAAAACACAAGCAAAATCAAAGCGTTTCTCGACGCCGTCGCGGCGCTTTAGAGACCAGATTCCGCCGGTCCCGTATGGACTTGGGAGAACGGGTGCTTTATTACGCCCCGGACCGCGGCCAAGCTCACCGCGGTCGATCGGTGATGCGATGACGATGTGATGCACATGGCGATGTGATGCAGCAACCCAACACATATCGCGCCGGCCCGGACGAGACCGGCCATTTCGGCATCTTCGGCGGCCGCTTCGTCGCCGAGACCCTGATGCCGTTGATCCTGGCGGTCGAGAAGGCCTGGGACGAGGCGAGGAACGATCCCGCCTTCCAGCAGGAAATGGACAGCCAGCTGAAGCACTATGTCGGCCGGCCGAGCCCGCTCTATTTCGCCCGCCGCCTGACCGAGCATTTCGGCGGCGCCAAGATCTACTTCAAGCGCGATGAGCTCAACCACACCGGCGCGCACAAGATCAACAACACGATCGGGCAGATCCTGCTCGCCCGGCGCATGGGCAAGACGCGGATCATCGCCGAGACCGGGGCCGGCCAGCACGGCGTCGCGACGGCCACGGTCTGCGCCCTCTTCGACCTGCCCTGCGTCGTCTACATGGGCACCAAGGACATCGAGCGTCAGGCGCCGAACGTCTTCCGCATGAAGCTCCTGGGGGCCGAGGTGGTCCCGGTCACCAGCGGCTCGCGGTCTCTGAAGGACGCGATGAACGAGGCGCTACGCGACTGGGTCGCCAATGTCGAGGAGACCTTCTACATCATCGGCACCGTCGCCGGGCCGCACCCCTATCCCTCGATGGTGCGCGACTTCCAGTCGGTGATCGGCAACGAGGTCCGCGAGCAGATGATCGAGGCCGAGGGCCGGATTCCGGATTCCCTCGTCGCCTGCCTCGGCGGCGGGTCGAACGCGATGGGCCTGTTCCACCCGTTCCTCGACGACGAGGGGGTGTCCATGTACGGGGTCGAGGCGGCGGGCAAGGGGTTGGAGACCGACGAGCATGCGGCGTCGCTGACCGGCGGCCGGCCCGGCGTGCTGCACGGCAACCGCACCTACCTGCTGCAGGACGAGGACGGCCAGATCAACGAGGCACATTCGATTTCCGCCGGCCTCGACTATCCCGGCATCGGGCCCGAGCATTCCTGGCTCAAGGAGATCGGCCGGGTCGAATACGTCTCGGCGACCGACGATGAGGCTTTGCAGGCGTTCCAGCTCTGCAGCCGCCTGGAAGGCATCATCCCGGCGCTCGAGCCGGCCCATGCGCTGGCCTTCGTCGCGACGATCGCGGGCGACCTGCCGAAGGACCACATCATGTGCATGAACATGTGCGGCCGCGGCGACAAGGACATCTTCACCGTCGCCGACGCCCTCGGCGTAAAAATATGAGCGCCGGCGACGGCCCCGGCCGCATCGAGCGCCGCTTCGCCGAGCTGAAATCGGCCGGCCGCGGCGGGTTGGTGACCTTCCTCACCGCCGGCGACCCGGACCCCGAGACCGCGGAGGAAATCGTGCTGGGGTTGCCCCGGGCGGGCGCCGACCTGATCGAGCTCGGCATGCCGTTCTCCGACCCGATGGCCGACGGCCCGTCGATCCAGGCGTCCTCGCTCAGGGCGCTCAAGGCCGGCGCCAGCCTGGTCAAGACACTGGATTTGGTAAAGGCGTTTCGCGCCACCGACGATGCGACCCCGATCATCCTGATGGGCTACTACAACCCGATCTACACCTATGGGGTCGAGAAATTCCTTGCCGACGCCATCGAGGCCGGGGTCGACGGGCTGATCATCGTCGACCTGCCGCCGGAGGAGGACGAGGAGCTCTGCCGGCCGGCGCTCGATGCGGGCCTGAACTGGATCCGGCTCGCCACGCCGACGACCGACCATGCACGCCTGCCCAAGGTGCTGACCAACACCAGCGGCTTCGTCTACTACGTCTCTGTCCTCGGCATCACCGGCACCCGCTCGGCGGCCGAAGGGCACATCGAAGCAGCGGTCGAACGCCTGCGCCGCCACACCGACCTGCCGATCGCGGTCGGCTTCGGGATCAAGACGCCGGACGCGGCTGCCGCGGTCGCCGGCGTCGCCGACGCCGCCGTCGTCGGCTCGGCGATCGTCGACCGCATCGCCGCCGGGCTCGACGAGAACGGCAGGGCGGCCCCCGGCCTCGCGGCCGAGGTGCTCGATTTCGTCGGCGAGCTTGCGGCTGGCGTCAGGTCAGGCCAGACTGGTTAGCGCATGAACTGGCTCACCAATTTCGTGCGCCCCAAGATCCGGGCGCTGGTCAAGAGCAAGGAAGCGCCCGAGAACCTGTGGCAGAAATGCCCCGGTTGCGGGCAGATGCTGTTCCACCGCGACCTCGAGGCGAGTCTCCACGTCTGCACCAATTGCGGCCACCATCTGCGCATCGGGGCGACGCTGCGGCTCGACATGCTGCTCGGCGCCGGCGCGTGGCAGCACATCGATCTGCCGGCGGCCCCGCCCGATCCGCTGAAGTTCCGCGACGACAAGCGCTACACCGACCGGCTCAAGGCGGCGCGCAACAAGACCGAGCTCGACGACGCGATCATCGTCGCCTGCGGCAAGCTCGACGGCACCGAGGTCGTCATGGCGGTGCTCGACTTCGCCTTCATGGGCGGCTCGATGGGTATCGCGGTCGGCGACGGCATCGTCACGGCGGCGCGCAAGGCGGTCGAGCTCTCGGCCCCGCTGATCGCCGTCACGTCCTCCGGTGGCGCCAGGATGCAGGAGGGCGTGTTGTCGCTGATGCAGCTGCCGCGCACGGTAATCGCGATCCGCGAGGTCAAGGAGGCGGGCTTGCCCTACATCGTCGTCCTGACCGATCCCACGACCGGCGGCGTCTCGGCGAGCTTCGCGATGCTCGGCGACGTGCACGTGACCGAGCCGGGCGCCGTCATCGGCTTCGCCGGGGCGCGGGTGATCGAGCAGACCGTGCGCGAGAAGCTGCCCGACGACTTCCAGAGTGCCGAGTACCTGTTGGAGCACGGCATGGTCGACATGGTGGTGCCGCGGGCCGAATTGCGCGACGTGCTGGCGCGGCTCGTCGGTCTGCTGTGCGCGCGCGATGGGCCGCCGGCCAAGGCGCTCGCGATCCCCGATCTCGGCGGCCCCGACGACGACGCCGACCAGACGCCGATCTTGGGCTGACCGTTCACCCCGTTATTGTCATTCCGGGGCACGCAAAGCGTGAACCCGGAATCCATGCCTGGGACTCACAACTCTCTCGATATCGCGTTTGTCGACGATGCTCAGGCGTGGATTCCCGCTTTCGCGGGAATGACAATCAAGGGACACTGCGCTCGACTTGCGCACAGGACGTCTTCGATGGAGAGAGGAAGACCGTGACCGACAGCGACGCCATCCTGGAGCGGCTGATGCGGCTCCATCCGAAGAAGATCGACCTGTCGCTCGGTCGGGTGGTAAGGCTGTTGGACCGGCTCGGCCGGCCGCAGGAGAGCGTGCCGCCGGTGGTCCATGTCGCCGGCACCAACGGCAAGGGCTCGACGATCGCTTTTTTGCGCGCGATGCTCGAGGCCGCTGGCTATAGGGTCCACGTCTATACTTCGCCGCATCTGGTGCGCTTCAACGAGCGCATCCGGCTCGCGGGCGAGTTGATCGCGGAAGCCGAGCTCGCCGATCTCCTGGCCCGATGCGAGGACGTCAACCGGGGCGAGCCGATCACCTATTTCGAGATCACCACGGCCGCCGCCATGAAGGCCTTCGCCCATGTGCCGGCCGATATCCTGCTGTTGGAGTGCGGGCTCGGCGGACGGTTCGACGCGACCACGGTGATCCATCGCCCGGCGCTGACCCTGATCACCCCGGTCTCGATCGACCACCAACAGTTCCTCGGCGACACGCTGGAGGAAATCGCCGGTGAGAAGGCGGCGATCCAGAAACCGGGCGTGGCTTCGGTCGTCGGCCCACAGGACCCGACGGCGCGCCGAGTGATCGAAAAAGCCGCCGAGGCGGCCGGCGCGCTGCTCTTCCGGTTCGATTGGGAATGGTGTGTGGATGCCCTGGAGAACGGACTTCATTACGAATCAAAAACGAATGTTTTGGACCTGCCGCCCCCGGCCCTGACCGGCCCGCATCAGGCGGTCAACGCGGGCATGGCGATCGCGTGCCTGGAGAAGCTCGCGGGCTTCGAGGTCGGCGCCGAGGCCATCGCGCAAGGCTTGTCGAGTGTCGACTGGCCGGCGCGCATCCAGCATCTCGCGGAAGGCCGGCTCATGGCCCTGTTGCCGGCGGGCGCCGAGCTCTGGCTCGACGGCGGCCACAACCGGGCGGCGGGCGAGTCGCTCGCCGCGGTCGCCGAGGGCTGGCGCGACAAGCCGCTCCATCTCGTCTTCGGCATGCTGAAGAGCAAAAGTCCGTCGGACTTTTTGTCGCCTCTGGCCATTCATGTCAGCTCGCTCCGGGCGATCGCCATTCCGGGCGAGGACAACAGCCTGTCGGCCGGGGAGTCGGCCGATGCCGCGACGTCGGTCGGGATCGATGCCGAGGTCGCGGAAAATATGGAGGCGGCTCTCGGCGATATCGCGGCCCGGGAAAGCGGCTCGTTCCGAGCCCTGATCTGCGGCTCGCTCTACCTTGCGGGGCGGGTCCTTGTGGCCAACGGGTAGCGCTTCGCGCCCCTCACCCTCCCACCGCATAGCGGCGGGTCCCACCCACTCCCGTTTGCACGGGAGAGGGGCTTTGGCATCGAGTTCGGCACGGATAACCCTCTCCCGCTTGCGGGAGAGGGTGGCGAGCGAATGCGAGTGGGTGAGGGGCCTACGCCGCCCTGAAGCGGATCGGCAGGGAGTCGACCCCGCGCAGGACGAGGGAATCGGTCCATTTCGGCTCGCCGGCGCCGGGCTCGATATGGCGCAAGCGCTCGAGCAGCAGCGGGAAGGCGATCTGCCCCTCCATCCGCGCCAAGGGCGCCCCGAGGCAGAAGTGGATGCCGTAGCCGAAGATCACGTGCTGGTTCTTCTTCCGGGTGATGTCGAGCCGGTCCGGATCGTCGAACCTGCGCGGGTCGCGGTTGGCGGCGTTCAGCATGCAGAACACCCGGTCGCCGGCGGGGATCGTCTTGCCGTCGAGCTCGACCGGCGCCAGCACGCTGCGGGCGACGCCGCCGATCGGCCCGTCATAGCGCAGGAACTCCTCCACGGCACTTTTGGCGAGGCCCTGGGGGTCGCCGCGGAACAACGCCATCTGATCCGGGTTTCGCATCAACGCCATCAGGCCGTTGGCGAGCAGGTTGGTGGTCGTCTCGTGCCCGGCGAACAGCAGCAGCACGCAGTTGGCGATCAGCTCGGCGAGGTCCAATGTGTCGCCTTCCTCTTCGGCGCGGATCATCAGGTCGATGATCGCCTCGTCGTCGGCCGCCGGCGGATCGGCGCGGCGCGCCTCGATGACGCCGGTGAAATACTCCGTCAACGCGCGCGCCGAGCGCTCGGCCGGGCCGACCTTGTCGAGCGTCTCCAAGGCGCTGCCGACGAAGGGCGCCAAATCCTCGGACCATTTTTGGAACCGGTCGAGGTCGGAATCGGGCACCCCGATCATCCCGGCGATCACCGTCGCCGGCAGCGGGAAGGCGAATTCGCGGATGAAGTCGACGTCCCTGCCGTCGGCGCCGGCGTCGACAAGTCGGTCGACCATGCGGGCGACGATGGCCTCGACCCGGGGCCGCATCTTGGCGAGGGCGGTGGAGGTGAAGGCCTGGTTCATCAGCTTCCGCATCCGCGTGTGGTCGGGCGGGTCCATGAACACGGCCCAGCGCTGCAGCAACGGCCCGACCGTGGCGTGCTTCTCGCGCTCCCCGGGCGAGAGCTGGTCGAGGTAGGGCGAAATCCGGTCGGCCGACAGCCGGGGATCGTTCAGCATCGGTTGGACGTGCTCGTAGCGCGTCAGGACCCAGGTGCTGAACGCGTCCGACCGGTG
This sequence comes from Alphaproteobacteria bacterium, assembly GCA_030743445.1. GTDB lineage: Bacteria > Pseudomonadota > Alphaproteobacteria > UBA8366 > UBA8366 > JASLSL01. The sequence continues at coordinate 1,905 of JASLSL010000237.1, read as the reverse complement.
CACCGGATCCTCGTCCTGCAGCCGGTGGTACATCGGATAGGGGTTCTCGATGACCCCCGGGTCGCGCGGATGAAACAGCTCGGTCATATGCCTTCCTTCGGCGCGATGATACCGGGTGGCCGGCCGGCCCGCCAGGACATCGGCATGTCAGCTTGACGCGTCCCGGGGCCCGGCCGCAGAGCGGCCGGTTAAGGCCTTAAGGCCCCTCACCCTCCCACCGCTTCGCGGCGGGCCCCTCCCTCTCCCACTTCATGGGAGAGGGGCTCGAGTAGCCCTCTCCCGCTTGCGGGAGAGGGTGGCGAGCGAATGCGAGCGGTTGAGGGTGGCCGCAGAGCGGCCGGGCCGGCCTAAAGCCCCTCGTCGACCTCGACGCCGAAGGCGTTGAGCGCCATCGCCAGGAGCGCATAATTGCCGGCGGTGAAGATCAGGTCGATGATCTGCTGCTCGCCGAAATGTTGCTTGAGCGCCGCCCAGGTCTCCTCGCCGAGGGTCTTGCTGTCCAACAGTTCGTCGGTCGCTGCGAGCAGCAGCGCGTCGATTTCGCTCCAACCCTTGGCCTCCGAGCCCTGCTTGACCCGCTCGATCTCGTCTCGGCTGAGGCCGGCCGCGCGCGCGATGCGCTGGTGCTGGATCCATTCGTAGTCCGACTTGCAGAGCCAGCCGGCGCGCAGGATCACCAACTCGCGCTCGCGCGGCCCCAAAGTCGACTTGATCAGGCAATGGTTGGCGAACACCAGCCAGCGCTTCAGCAATTTCGGGTGGCGCGCCAGGGTCCGGAAGATGTTATAGACGCGGCCGTTGTATTCCTCGATCGGGCGGAACATCTCGCGGACCTCGTCGGTCCATTCGTCCTCGGGCAACGGCAGAAGCCGGGGTCCGGTCATAAGTCGATCCTTTCCAGGGATTAACTGGGGGCCTTTCCAGGGATTATTTGGCGGATGCCGGCTTGCGCTCGCTCGCGGTCTTGAGTTGGCCACAGGCGGCGAGGATGTCGCGCCCGCGCGGCCGGCGCACGGTGCAGACGTAGCCCGCCTTTTCGACGATCGCGGCGAAGCGTTGCATCGCAAGCTCGGTCGAGCACTCGAACTCCGCACCCGGCCACGGGTTGAACGGCAGCAGATTGACCTTGGCCGGAATGCCGGCGATCAGGCGGGTTAGCGCCCGGGCATCGGCCGGGCTGTCGTTGAGGCCCTTGAGCATGACGTATTCGAAGGTGATGCGGCGCGCGTTGGAGGAGCCGGGATAGCGCCGGCAGGCCGCCAGCAAATCCTTGATGGGGTATTTGCGGTTTAGCGGCACCAGCTCGTCACGCAAGTCGTCGCTGACGGCGTGCAGCGACACCGCCAGCAGCACGCCAAGCTCGCGCCCGGCCCGGTCCATGGCCGGCACCACGCCGGCCGTCGACAACGTCTGCCGGCGGCGCGAGATGGAGATGCCGTCGCCGTCCATGATCACGGCCAGCGCCTGGGCCACGTTGTCGTAGTTGTACAAGGGCTCGCCCATGCCCATGACCACGACATTGGAGATCAGGCGCCGCTCCAGCGTCGGCGTCGGCCACTCGCCAAGCTGGTCGCGGGCCAGCAGCACCTGGCCGACGATCTCGGCCGCCGTCAGGTTGCGCACCAGCGGCTGGGTGCCGGTATGGCAAAAGCGGCAATTGAGGGTGCAGCCGACCTGGCTCGAGACGCAGAGCGTGCCGCGGTTTTGCTGCGGGATATAGACGCTTTCGAGGCGCGCCCCGTCGGCCAGCTCCAAGAGCCACTTTTGCGTGCCGTCGGCCGAGGCCTGGCTGGCCATGATGCGCGGCCGGCCGATGTGCGCGGCACCGGCCAGGCGGGCGCGCATCTCCTTCGAGACGTTGCTCATGGCGCCAAGATCGGTGACGCCGCGGTGATAGAGCCAATG
>JASLSL010000236.1 GCA_030743445.1 Alphaproteobacteria bacterium | reverse complement strand
CGGCATTGTCGCAGGTCTCCAGCCTGTTCGTTATCGCCCGCAACTCGACCTTCGCCTACAAGGGCAAACCGGTGAAGATGCAGCGGGTGGCCGAGGAACTGGGCGTGCGCTACGTGGTCGAAGGAAGCTTCCGTAGGTCGGGCAGCAATGTGCGGATAACCGCCCAACTCATAGACGCGCTTTCCGGAAACCACCTGTGGGCCGAACGCTACGACCGCAAGATGACCGAACTCTTTGCTTTGCAGGATGAAATCACGGGTCGGATCGTCGTGGCTCTTCGCATAAAGCTCGCCGAAGGCGAGGAGATGCGCGTCCACCGCAAGCACACGCGCAGCCTGGAAGCCTGGAACCTGGTTGCCCAGGGCGTCGAGCATTTTTATCGCCGCAACAAATTGGATAATTCGCGGGCCCGCCAATTGTTCAACGAGGCCGTCAAGGTCGACCGCGGCTACGCCCTGGCCTGGGCCCTGCTCGCCTGGACCCACTGGTTCGACGCCCAATTCGGATGGAGCGATCGTCCGGATCTGTCGTTCGAGCGCGCCGCGTTCCTGGCCGAGAAGGCGCGCGCCCTGGACGATGAGTTGCCCGATGTTTACGCACTGCAAGGCGCCATCCACCTTTACCAGAGACGACACGACGACGCCGTGGCATCCGGCGAGAAGGCGGTCGCCCTCAATCCCAACCATGCCACCAACACCGCGCTGCTCGCCATGTTTCTCCAAAACGCGGGGCAGCCGAAAGAAGCCATCCGTAAGATGAAGATGGCGATGCGCCTGAGCCCGTATTATCCGGCTTGGTTTCTCGAGGTACTGGGCTTCGTCTACCTCGATTCCGAACAGCCCGAAGAGGCGCTTGCCGCCTTCGCCAAATACCTGGAGCGCGAGCCGTCGGGCAAGCACGCCGCCCATGCCCATATCGGCCGAGCGCTCGCCCATCACGCCCTCGGGCGCGACGACGCGGCACGGGCCGCGGTGACCGAGGCCATCGACACCGACTCCACGATTACGGTGACGCAGATGAGACGTCACAGCCGCAACAGGAACATGGCGGCGAAGGAGAGCGGATTCGTTGTCCTGCGTCGCCTGGGCCTGCCGGAATGAGCGCGAAAGGCGCGCCCAGAATACTCCGCCCCGCTTACGAGCGCTGCGCCGCGACCGCCATCCAGATGGCGAGCAGGCCGGCGGCGAGCACGCCGGGATACGACACCCAAACGGGCACGACGAACCCGCCGACGACGATCTCGAAGCCCTTGACCAGACGCACCGCGTGGCCGATGGCGCCGGCGGCGAAGATAACGCCGGCTGTATAGAGGGCAGCCTTCTGCATTGGCGTTCTCCCTTGCACAGGTTCGCGTCCCCGTTATGCCCGCCATACTTCCGGGGACGACCGTGTTGGTGGACAGGCAAAATATTATGGCGGCGCGTTGCCGTCATTGATTCTCGTCAAATTCGATCTTCTGTTCGGTTACAACCCGGCAATCGCCGCTATTGGCTACACCCGGCTTCAAACGCCTCATGCGTCCGGGGGTCGGAAATCACCCATAAGCGGACATCATGGGCACTGCGCTGCAAGCTCTTGGATGCGGAGCCAGAGGCGAACGATCGCCGGTTTGACCATGGCGAGGTAAATGCGGGACTCCCATTTGGGAGTCTATGGGCTAGGCCGCCGCGGTTTCCCGCCGGCGCGGCACGTACAACAACGCCTCGCCCTCGACCACCTTGGCATCGCCGATCGTGCACACGGTCTTGGTCCGGACCCGTTGCTTGTCGGAATCGATGTCGGTGATGGTGATCCGCGCCTGGACCGTGTCGTTGGCCCGGACCGGGGCGAGGAAGCGCAAATCCTGGCGCAGGTAGATGCAGCCCGGCCCCGGCAGCTTGGTGCCGAGCACGGTCGAGATGAAGGACGCGGTCAGCATGCCATGGGCGATACGGCCCTCGAACATGGTCTCGGCGGCGAATTCGTGGTTGAGGTGGACTGGGTTGATGTCGCCGGAGATGCCGGCGAACAGCACGATGTCGGTTTCGGTTACCGTCTTGGCGTAGGACGCCGACATGCCGACGGAAAGATCTTCCAGGAAATAACCGTGAAGGTCGTCGTCGAGCCGCGCTGCGTCCATCGTTGCCACCCCACCCCTTGTTATTCTTGTCTATTGCAACGCAAAAACTTTGCTGCGCCGCACGGTGACCGCGGGACTCACCACACACATGGACCCACATGGCCGGTAAGCGTACTAGCATATTGCGCTGCAAGAGGCAACGAACACGCTAGATATTGTGGTCACCCGGCGGCGAAGTAGCGCCTCGGCGTGGTCCCCAGCGCCCGGCGGAACATGGCGATGAAGGCGCTCGGGCTGTCGTAGCCGAGGTCGAGCGCCACCGTGGTCACCGGCGCCCCGGCGGCGAGCATTTCCAAACCCCGCATCAGCCGCAGCTGCTGGCGCCAGGCGCGGAAGCTCATGCCGGTTTCGGCGCGGAACAGGCGCGCCAGGGTGCGGCCGCTGGCGCCGGCCTCGCGCGCCCAGTCCTCGAGCCCGCGGTCGTCGGCGGGATCGTCGAGCAGCCCGTCGGTGACCTTGCGCAAGCGCCGGTCGGCCGGCATCGGCAGCGACAGGGGGGCGGTCGGGGTCGCGCGCAACTGGTCGAGGATCACCTGCATCAGCCGCTCCTCGCCGCCGCCCGGCGCATAGACCTGGGGGGCGGCGATCGCGGCCAGCACCAGCTCGCGCAGCAGCGGCGAGACGTGCAGCACCCGGACCTCGTCCGGCAAGTCGGGGGCGGCGCCCTCGGCGATATAGAGGGTGCGCATGGCGAGAGAGCCGCGGGTGTCGATCCGGTGGACCTTGCCGGCCGGGACCCAGAGCGCGCGCTGCGGCGGCACGACGAAGGCGCCGTCGGCCGTGGTCACCGTCATCACGCCCGCGCTGGCATAGACGAGCTGCGCCTTGGTGTGGCTGTGCGGCAGGATCGCCTCGCCCGGCGCGAGGTCGCGGGAATGGGCGACGACGAGCTGCGGCAGCGCTTCGAGATGTTCGACCTCGGAGCGGAGTTCCGCCGCCGGATCCGGTGCAACAGTTTGGCCGATTTGCGACATTATATGTCTTTTTATCGCAAGACCGCCAGAAAAGCGAGAGGTAGAATACCCTCCGGCACAAAGCCCGGCGCAAAGCGACGACCGTTCGACCCACGCCGATTCGAAATTCACCGACTCGAACCACGGTTTGGGGACCGCCACATAAGGACCGACACATGGCCCGCGACCGCATCAATTTCTTTTTCCTCAATCTGGGGCACCTGTTCGACCACCTGTTCATGCTGATCTTCGCGACGGTGGCGGCGCTGGCGCTGGCGACCGAATGGGGCATGACCTATGGGGAGCTGATCCCCTATGCGATGCCGGGTTTCGTCGCCTTCGGGATCGCCTCGATCCCGGCCGGCTGGCTGGCCGACAAGTGGAGCCGGACCAGGATGATGAACGTGTTCTTCCTCGGCGCCGGCGCCGCCTCGATCGCGACCGGCTTCGCCACCACGCCATTGCAGATCGGCGCCGGGCTGCTGGTCATCGGCCTGTTCGCCGCGATCTACCACCCGGTCGGCATCGCCATGGTGGTCCACGGACGGGTCAAGACCGGCATGCCGCTGGCGATCAACGGGGTGTTCGGCAATCTCGGTGTCGCTTCGGCGGCGCTGGTCACCGGTGTCATCATCGACCTCTACGGCTGGCGCACCGCGTTCATAGCACCGGGCGTCTTCGCGCTCGGCCTCGGCATCGCCTATTGGACGTTCCAGGCAAGCGACAAGCGCGAGGTCAGCGAGGCCAAGGCGCAGAAATCCGCCGGCACCGCGGCGATGGCGCTCGACCGCAACGTTTTGGTCCTGATCTTCGCGATCATCTTCTTCACCACCGCGCTCGGCGGGCTGATCTTCCAGAGCACCACCTTCGCGCTGCCCAAGATCTTCGACGAGCGGCTCGGCAACCTGGCGACCAGCGCCACCGAGGTCGGGGCCTGGGCGTTCATGGTGTTCACCGTCGCCGCCTTCGCCCAGCTCGTGGTCGGCTATCTCGTCGACAACCACTCGGTCCGCACCGTGTTCGCCTTCGTCGCGGGCCTTCAGGCGATCCTGTTCTTCTTGATGTTAGAGCTCACCGGCGTCGCGGCGCTGGTGGTCTCGGTCGGCTTCATGCTGGTGGTGTTCGGCCAGATCCCGATCAACGACGTGCTGATCGGACGGATCGCCAAGAGCGAGTGGCGCAGCCGCGCCTATGCGGTGCGCAGCTTCATCACCTTCACGGTGATGGCGAGCTCGGTGCCGATGATCGCCTGGCTGCACGCGACCTGGGGGTTCACCGCCTTGTTCATGGTGATGTGCGGCGTGGCGGTGCTGATCTTCCTCGCGGTGCTCAAGCTACCGCGCACCGGCGCGGTGCTAGCCCGGGCGGCCTCGCCGGCGGAGTAGCGCCTCCCCTCAACCGTTCGACTTCGCCGCCGAGAGGCGGTCGAGGCGCAACCGGTGGCGTGCGTCCGAGAGCCGGTAGGCGCCGCCGATGACAGCACCAAAGGCGCCGAGCGCGGTGCCGCCGGCGATCAGGAACATCACCAGGATCTGGTATTTGACCGCCTCCATCGGCTCGACCCCGGAGAGGATCTGGCCGGTCATCATGCCAGGCAGCGAGACCACGCCCGCCGCCGCCATCGAGTTGATGATCGGCATCAGCGCCGCGGTCATGGCGCCGCGCAGGACGGCGCCGAGCGCGATCCGGGCCTCGATCGCGGCGCGCTCGCGCCACGCCCCGGTGGTCAGCGTATAGAGGCCGAGACTGACGCCGGTCATGGCGTTACCGAGGATCATGCCGAGCAGTGGGATCGAATAGCGCGGATCGAACCACGGCTCGGGGCGGATTTGCATCGTCAGCGCGAAGACGGTGGCCAGGGTCGCGGCGATCAGCATGCTCGTGGTCCCGAGGCCGTAGCCCCACCACCCGGTGAGCTTGCGCTCCTGGCGCGCCATCGCCTCGCGCCCCGCGAACAGCACCATGGCGAGCGCCGCGAGCCCGGTCCAGAACGGCGAGACCAGGACGAACAGCCACTTCAGCACCAGGCCGACCAGGACCAGTTGGACGACCATCCGGGTTGCGGCGATCGCGAGCTTCCATTCGAGGCGAAGCTGGAGCCAGATCGAAAGACCGGCGCTGACCAGCAGCAGGGTCGCCGCGAGCGCGAGGTCGGCGGGGGCGAGGCCGATCGGGCCGCTCATAGCGCCATCTCGCTCGCCCGGCCGTCCTCGAAATCGAGACAGCGCGTGGCGAAGTGCCGTGCCTGGGCCGGATCGTGGGTCACGACGATGATGCCCGCGCCGCCATCGAGGCGATCCTTCATCACGTCCTCGACCGCTTCCTGCGCCGCCGCGTCGAGCCCCGAGGTCGGCTCGTCGAGCAGCAGGACGCGGGGCGAGAGGGCGAGCGCGCGGGCCAAGCCGAGGCGCTGCTTCTCGCCGGTCGAGAGCCGGGCGACCGGCCAGCCCCGGCAGTCGGCCGGCAGCAGCATGGCCTCGACGAAAGCCTCGGCCGCGGTCCAATCGGCGAAGTGGTCGCCGACGTCGTCGGCCCACCAGGCCGCCTCGGCCGCGACATAGGTCACCTGACGACGCCAGTCCGGCGCCGGCATCGCTTCGCGCGCATCGCCGTCGAGCGCGATATGACCGTCATTGGGGTCGAGATCGGCGATGGCGCGCAGGAACAGCGACTTGCCCGCCCCCGACGGGCCGCGCACGACGACGCACTCGCCGGAGGCGAGGTCGAGGTCGATCGGCTCGAGGCCGGGCCGGGTCAGCCCGCGTATGGTCAGCACCGACGGCACCCCTTCATCCTCACCCCCCTCGCGGGTCCCCTGGGACCGAGGCGACGATCCCACTTCGCGCCGGGGATGTCACGCCGGGCGGCGGCGGGTCATTGACGGGGCGGCGGTTATTCCGGTTTGGTCGCGCCACGCATTGGGGATATCATGACTCTTGGAGAGGGACCGCCGATGCGAAAAGACCCGTACGACCGTCTGGTCGACGTCGAGAACGGCCTGATCGACCGTTGCATCTTCACCAGCAAGGACATCTTCGACGAAGAGCAGGAGAAGATCTTCACCCGGGCCTGGCTGTTCATCGGCCACGAAAGTCTGATCCCGAACCCGGGCGATTTCGTCTCCTCGCGCATGGGCACCGAGCCGGTGATCCTGTGCCGCGACCGAGAGGGCGAGGTCCACGTCCTCCTCAATTCCTGCCGACACCGTGGGATGAAGGTCTGCCTCTACGACGTCGGCAATACCAACCTCTTCACCTGCCCCTATCACGCCTGGAGCTACGCGCTGGACGGGACGCTCGCCGGCGTGCCGCAACAGAACGAGCTCTATCCGGAGCTCGACCGCTCGAAATGGTCGCTCATCGAGGTCGCCCAGATGATCATCTACAAGGGCACGATCTGGGCGACGTGGG
>JASLSL010000235.1 GCA_030743445.1 Alphaproteobacteria bacterium | reverse complement strand
TACGCTCATTCTTGGCCATTATGCCAATTCCTTCTCGTAGTTACACATACTGCGTTTAGGTGGGCGGAGAGTTCGTATTTAGCGATGTGGGCTCTCCGTCCTTTCACACCCGAAAATATTCCCCGAATGCCGCACGATGATTCGAATCGATCCGTTTAAGAGTCAAGGCGCAAACTCATCATAGAGTAAGAAATTTCCACTTAGCCCCAATATATTGTGGGCGTGGCCACATGTAGTACTACATGTCGTACTAATCGCAATACCTAGTATGATTTAAACTAAAAAGCGTAGGTGAACCGCAACCGAAATTTGCGGTTAGATTAGCGAATCGTCGGGCAAACCCATAAGCCCGCGCGCGAAGGCGCGCGCCTCGAAGGATCTGAGATCGTCGACGCCCTCGCCGACGCCGACCGCGCAAACCGGCAGCCCGAACTTCTCGGCCAACGCCACCAACACACCGCCCTTGGCGGACCCGTCGAGCTTGGTCACGACGAGGCCGGTGACCTCGACCATATCGGCAAAGGTTTCGACCTGGGCGATCGCGTTCTGCCCCGTGGTGGCGTCGAGCACCAGGAGTGTGTCGTGGGGTGCCGCCGGGTCGACCTTCTTCAGGACCCGGACGATCTTCTCGAGCTCGGCCATCAGGTCGGCCTTGTTGTGGAGCCGGCCCGCGGTGTCGATCAGCAGCACATGGACGCCGTCGCGCCGGGCCGTCTCGAGCGCGTCGTAGGCGAGCCCGGCGGCGTCCGACCCGGTCTCGCGCGCCACCACCGGCGCGCCGGTGCGCTCGCCCCAGATCTCGAGCTGTTCGATCGCCGCCGCCCGGAAGGTATCGCCGGCCGCCAGCATGACCGACTTTCCGTCCCGGCGGAGCTGCTTGGCGAGTTTGCCGATGGTCGTGGTCTTGCCGGTGCCGTTGACGCCCACGACCAGCACCACATGCGGCGTGGCGGCGGGATCGATCTCGAGCGGGCGGGCGACCGGCGCCAGGATCGCCTCGATGTCGCCCGCGAGCGCCCGGCGCACCGCCTCGGGCTCGATCCCCTTCTCGAAGCGTTGCTCGCCGAGCGAGGCCACGAGCCGGGCCGCCGTCGCCGGGCCCAGGTCGGCCGTGATCAGCACGTCTTCCAAGTCCTGCAGGGCCTCGTCGTCGAGCCGCCCGCGGGTGAACGCGTGGGCGATGCCGTCGACGAGCCGGGACGAAGATTTGCCGAGCCCGGCGCGGAGCCGGCTGAGCCAGCCGCCTTCGCTCATGCCGCGCGCCGGCCCAAAGGGGCGCCGGTCGGCGCGCCGATCAGCGTGCCGTCTTCGACACCGGTGATATCGGCCTGGACCAACTCACCATCGAGTGCGGAGCCCGCGAGCCGCACCGGGGCGTAATGCTCGCTGAGGCCGCGGTCCGCGCCCTCGACCAGGACCATGGCTTGCCCGCCGACGCGGGACGCGAGGAACCGCCGCTCGGCCGCCGCCCCCGCCTCGCGCAGGCGCTTCGCGCGCTCGCGGCGGATGTCGATGGGAACTTGCGGCATGCGCGCCGCCGGGGTGCCGGGACGCTCGGAATACGGAAAAACGTGCAGCCAGGTGAGGCCGCAGTCCCCGATCAGGTCGAGCGAGCGCTCGAACATCGCCTCGGTCTCGGTCGGGAACCCCGCCATCAGGTCGGCGCCGAACACCATATCCGGGCGCAGTCGGCGCACCCGGTCGCAAAACTCGATCGCGTCGCGGCGCTCATGACGGCGCTTCATGCGCTTCAGGATCATGTCGTGGCCGGCCTGGAGCGAGAGGTGGAGATGCGGCATCAGCCGCTCCTCCTCGGCGATCAGGCGCATCAGGTCGGGGTCGACCTCGATGCAATCGACCGAGGAGAGCCGAAGCCGCGGCAGCTCCGGCACCTGGGCCAGAAGCCGCCGGACCATCTGGCCGAGCGAGGGGCGGCCCGGCAAGTCGGCGCCGTAGCCGGTGATGTCGACGCCGGTCAGCACGACCTCGCGGTAACCGTTGATCACCAGGGTACGGACCTGGCGCACGATCTCGCCGATCGGCACCGAGCGGTTGTTGCCGCGGCCGTAGGGGATGATACAGAAAGTGCAGCGGTGGTCGCAGCCCTGCTGGATCTGGACGAAGGCGCGCGCCCGTCCCTCGAAACCTTGGATCAGATGTCCCGACGCCCCGGCGACCGCCATGATGTCGTCGACCTGGACGCGCAGCGCGTCGCCGGGCCAATAGCTCGCGGCCTCGAGTTTCTCGGTATTGCCGATCACCCGATCGACCTCGGGCATCCGGGCGTAAGTCTCGGGTGCCACTTGCGCGGCGCAGCCGGTGACGACGATCCGGGCTGCGGGATTGTCACGCCGCGCCCGGCGGATCGCCTGGCGCGCCTGGCGCTCGGCCTCGGCGGTCACGGCACAGGTGTTGAAGATCACCGTATGGTCGAGCCCGGCGGCCTCGGCGTGGCCGCGGATGACCTCGGACTCGAAGGCGTTGAGCCGGCAGCCGAACGTGACGATCTCGGGCGCCCGCCTCATGCCAGGGCCTCCTCGTCCAACTCGCCGGTGAAGCTGGTCGCGACCGGACCGGTCAGGACGACATGGTTGTCGTCGCGCCATTCGACCCCGAGCACCCCGCCGTCGACCTCGATCTCGGCCGCGCGCCCGGTGAGATCGCGGCGGTGGGACGCGACCAGGACGGCGCACGCGCCGCTGCCGCAGGCCTGGGTCAGTCCGGCGCCGCGCTCCCAGACGCGGAGCCGAATGCGATCCGGGGCCAGGACCGTGGCGACCTCGACATTGGTGCGCTCGGGAAATAGTGCGTGGGTTTCGATTCGTGGCCCGAGCTCGTCGAGCGCGATCGCCTCCGCGTCGGCGACGAAAAAGACGCAGTGCGGGTTGCCCATGCCGACCGCGACGGGATCGCCGAGCGGACCGACGGTCACGTCGAGATGCAGCGTGTCCATCTCCTCGGCCAAGGGAATTTCGCGCCAGTCGAGCATCGCCGAGCCCATATCGACCGCGACCAGCCCGTCCGGCCTCAGCGTAGCGGCGAGCAGGCCCGCCACGGTCTCGATCGCGATCCGGTCGGTGCCGGTCTCGGCCATCAGCGTCGCGGCGACGCATCTCGTGCCGTTGCCGCAGGCGCCGGCGGCGCTGCCGTCGGCGTTGTGGAAGCGGAAATAGACGTCGGCGGCGCCGTTCCGCGCCGGCTCGACGATTACGATCTGGTCGCAGCCGACGCCGCGCCGCCGGTCGGCCATGGCGCTGAGCGCGCCCTCGTCGAGCACGACCGGCGCCTCGCGGGCGTCGATCACGACGAAGTCGTTGCCGCATCCATGCATCTTGGTGAACGGAATCATGTCCGCCATATCATGTCCGCCGTTCAGGCCGATATGTCCGCTGTGGTCCAGGGTGCGCGTCCTGCGCACCAATTCCGAGAGGCCTTATATGGTGCCGGTGCCGGTGGTGTCCACCGGTTTCAACCCTTGGCGACCGCCTTGACCAGGCTGAGGAACCGCTTGCGCAATCGGTCGTCGGGAATGCGCAGATAGGTTTGGGTCAGCTGAATCGTTTCCTTGGTGTTGAAAACGTCTTCGGGAACCTTCGCCGTCTTCGGCCGTTTTCCGCCGCGGCCGGCCTCCGGCGCACCCTCGAAAAAGTAGGACACCTGAACCTTCAATGCCACGCCGATCTCGTAGAGCCGGCCCGCGCCGATCCGGTTGGTTCCGCTCTCGTATTTCTGGATCTGCTTGAAACTGACCCCGACCGCATCGCCGAGCGTGGTCTGGCTCTGACCCAGCACGTTGCGTCGCAGACGTATTCGCCCGCCGACATAGGCGTCGATCGGATCGGATTTGCGGGTTCGGTCGGCAGCCATAGGAGTTTCGCCTTTGCATGCACTGGTAGCGAAACGATTATTCCCCGCAACTAGCGCATGCACAATAGAAAAGCGCCGACCGCGGTAATCGGTTAGGAGTATCTCGGATACGAGTATCCATGCGCCGCGACCGGTGGCGCGCATATTCGGCGGCTCGGCCGATCCGGGTCCGCTTGACTTCGCCCGAGGCCGGCGGTAAAAGCCCGCAGCCTTTCGATTTCGGTGACGGAATCGGCCTCAAGGGGCCCCGCCAGCCCGCGAGTTTCGCGCACTGGCGCGTTTCTCCTTGGGAGCAGCAACGAGACGGTTGGAGCACACATGTTCGACACGCTGAGCGGCCGCCTGGGCGACATTTTCGAGACGCTCACCCGACGCGGCGCGCTGACCGAGAACGACGTCGAGGAAGCGTTGCGCGAGGTTCGCGTGGCGCTGCTCGAGGCCGATGTGGCGCTCCCGGTGGTCAAGGACTTCATCGACGGGATCAGGCAGCGCGCGGTCGGGACGGAGGTCCTGCGCTCGGTCACCCCGGGCCAGATGGTCATCAAGGTGGTGCACGACCGTCTTGTCGAGATGCTCGGCGAGGGCGCGGTCGCCATCAACCTCGCGGCCGCGGCGCCGGTCCCGGTGTTGCTCGTCGGCCTGCAGGGTTCGGGCAAGACCACGACCGCGGCGAAGCTCGGCCTGCAGCTCAAGGACAAAGACAAGAAGAAGGTCCTGATGGCCTCGCTCGACGTCTACCGGCCGGCGGCGCAGGAACAGCTCGAGGTGCTCGGCGAGCAGGCCGAGGTCGCGACCCTGCCGGTCGTCGAGGGTCAGCAGCCGGTCGACATCGCCCGCCGCGCGATCCAGGCGGGCAAGCTCGGCGGCTACGACGTGGTGCTGCTCGATACCGCCGGACGGATGCATGTCGACGACGCGCTGATGGCCGAGGCGGAGGCGGTGCGCGACGCGGTCGGCCCGGTCGAGACCCTGCTGGTCGCCGATGC
>JASLSL010000234.1 GCA_030743445.1 Alphaproteobacteria bacterium | reverse complement strand
GCGCGCTCTCGATGTTCGTCATTTCTGTTTCCCGTAATCGGCCATGGGTGTAGCGGATCGAAAGCGGGGCGACAAGCCGGGCAAAGAGAATCGGATACCGTGCAATTCTAATTCGTCATCCCGGACGGCCGCAGGCCGATCCGGGACCCATTCCGTCGGACTCGCGAAACGGCCGGCTGACTCGTCGGTTCTCAGGACTGGGTCCCGGCTCTCTCTCGCTTCACTCGCTCGGCCGGGATGACGATTAGAGGTGCCGTCCGGCTCAGAACGGTGCGGCCATGCGGAAGGGAAAGTCGACGTTGCCGAGCTTGCCCTTGTCGGCGCCCCGGGCGATCAGGGCGATCGCCTCGCCGGTTGCGGATTTCTCGGACCCACTGCGGCGCACCTGGCCCGGCCGGTCCTCGTCCTGGATGTTGATCACCACCAGGAAGGAGGAGACGATCGGCGCGGTCAACGGAATGCCCGGCCGGGCGCAGTAGTAGCCGAACAGGATGCTGCCCGCCCGGCCGCCCGGATCGTCCGCCGGATCGCCCCATTCCGACTTGAAGATAAAGCACGAGCGGTGCTTGTCCGGCAGGTAGAAGATCCGGTAGCGGATCTTGCCGAGGTTGTGGGACATCTCGCCTTCGTTGTCCCAGATCGTCGGCCGGCCGCGGATGTGCCGGAAGCTTCTTGCGATGCGCCCGAAGTCGTGCAGGAACTGCATCGCGATACGGGGCTTCTTCGGCGCGGCGTAGATCGCCTCGGCCTGGGCGCCCTTGCCGCTAAAGAGGGCGTATTCCTCGCGCTGCCAGAGGTCGTTGTAGATGATGCGGCGCACTTGTCCGCCCTTGAAATCGGACGTCTCGAACAGGATCCGCCCACCCAATGACCCGACCTCGGTGAAGGTCGGCTTGAGGTCGAGCGCCGCCACGCCCGCCACTCCCCAAACGGCAAGAATGGTCGAGACGCCAACCGCGACGATGAAAGCCCGCATGCGCCCGTGCGTCCGGCGGCGCTACTCGGCCGCGTCTTCGAGCCGCCGCGGCGCGATGGTGAAGCCGTCGGCCTCGAGGTTGGCGATCAGCCCGGCGCGCGCCTCGGCATCGAGCGTCACCATCGGCGGCCGGACGGTGGCCCAGCTTGGGTCGTCGTGGTAGTGGGCGAGGATCGCCTTCAGTGCGGGGACCATCGGCCGCGCCTGGATGATCTTGCGGGTCGCGGTGATCGCCGCCTGCAGGTCGTCGGCCTGATCGCCTTCCCAGTTCTCGAAGACCTTGCGGATGCCGGCCGGGTTGGCGTTGCCGGTCGCGGTGATGCAGCCGACACCGCCGGCGCGCAACCCGTCGAGCAGGAACACCTCCGAGCCCGGGAACACGTCGAAGCCCGGGAACGCATCGATCACCGCCTGGGTGTTGCTCCAATCGCCCGAGCTGTCCTTGAGGCCCACGACCGTGTCGGGATAGTCCTTCACCAGCATCTCGATCAGCTCCAGGCTTATGTCCACCTGGGCCTGCGGCGGGATGTGGTAGAGGTAGATCTTCAAGCGATCGTCGCCGACCCGCTGGATCACTTCGGAGAAGGCGGAATGGAGCCCTTCGTCGGTCATCCCCTTGTAGTAGAACGGCGGCAGCATCAACACACCACCGCAGCCGAGCTTCACCGCGTGCTCGGTCGCACGCACGCTGTCGGTCAAGGCGCAGCAGCCGGTCCCGGGCATGAACTTCGCGGCCGGCACGCCGCCCTCGATCGCCGCTTCGAGCAGCGCCATGCGCTCCTCGATCGATTGCGAGTTGGCCTCGCTCGTGGTGCCGAAGGCGGCGAGCCCATCGATCCCCTGGTCCACGAGCCAATGGCAGAACGCGACGAAGCGCTCGGTGTCCGGGCTAAGGTCGGCCTTGAACGGGGTCAGGACCGGGGCGAGTACGCCTTCGAAGGATCCGGTGGTCATTGCTTTTCTCCTATTACTCGAAGTTCAGCCGCCGAGCACGGCGCCCTCGGCGAGGTCGTTCTCGGCCGCGAATTCGGCACCCGGGACCTTCGCACCACCCTCGCCGCGCACCCGGGCGAGGCGGACTTGGCCGCCCTCGGCGGCGATGGTGATGCCGTCCTCGGAGATTTGGGTCACTTCGCCGGGGGCGCGCGAGGGGCCGTCGGCCATGGTTGAATCGAAGAGCCCGAGCTTGGCCCCGCCGAGCATGGTCCAGGCGCCGGGCGCCGGGTCGGTGCCGCGGATCAGATTGTGGACGTCTTGCACAGGCTTCGACCAGTCGACCTCGGCGTCCGCCGCCTTGCACCAGCTCTCGTAGGTCTTCTTCGAGTGGTCCTGATCGACCTTGGGCGCCTTGCCCTCGCGGACCAGGTCGACGCTCTCGACCATCGCCTCGACCCCCATCGGATAGAGGTTCTTGAAATAGATCGTCCCCAGCGTGTCGTCGGGTCCGATCTCGCATTCCTTCTGCATCAGGATCGGGCCCTCGTCGAGCCCGTTGTCGGGCCAGAAGATGCTGAGCCCGGTCTTGGTCTTGCCCATGATGATCGGCCAGTTGATCGAGCTCGGCCCGCGGTGCAGCGGCAGCAGCGAGGGGTGGTACTGGATCGTACCGTGGGTCGGCAGGTAGAGCGCCTCTTCCGGCACGAACAGGGTCACGAAGGCCATGACGCAGAGGTCCGGCTCGAGCGCCTTCATCTGGTCCCAAACCTCCGGGTCCTTGTAGGAGGGCGGCTGGAACAGCGGCAAGGCTTTTTCCTCGGCGAATTCCTTCAGCGGGTCGGGCCGGCTGCCCGCGTCCGGCGCCGAATAGACTCCGACCACGTCCTCGCCCCGGTCGAGGAGCGCCTCGAGCACCGATTTGCCGAACGCCTGCTGTCCGTTGAGTATGATGCGCATGAAACTCCCTCGGTCAGAAACCTGTTGAATTCGGCGGTTCCGTTGGTTTCTCTATACAGACACGGACCGGCTAATTCCAGGTTTGCAATATGGCGCCCAAGAAGAACCCTTTGAAGCTCAACAAGCTGCAGCTCAAGACCCTGACGATCCTGCAGGAGTTGGCGGAATCCGACCTCGCCGGGCCGGGCGAGGCGGAGGGCGAGATCAAGATCTCGCAAATCCCGCAGCCGCACCAGGACCACTTCCACATCGGCAACGCGGTGGTGTTCACGCGGGATGCGACCGGGCTGACCAACCGCGGCGCCTGGGCGGCGCTCGACCGCAAGGGGTTGATCCGGACCGGCGTCTTTCCCTTCACCGTGACCCTGACGGCGGACGGCCTCGCTTACGACACCGGCCTAGCCGACGAGATCCTGCACCAGACCGATCACTAACTTCGTTAGCCATTCGCCGCTGCCCGGCGCAGCCGGTCGTTGATCGCCCGCCCC
>JASLSL010000233.1 GCA_030743445.1 Alphaproteobacteria bacterium | reverse complement strand
GGCCTTTCGCCACCTGGTGAAACCCTAGGTTTTACACCACTTTTGACAAAGAATTGCGATTTCATTTATTATTCGGACTCCAGCGAACCTGGACGGAAATTCAGACGGATTTCCGGCGGGTTTTTTTTGGTCAATGGTGCTGGCCAAGGTTGAATAGGAGATGCACCGAGGACGATGGTGATCGCGGACGCAACCACGACGCTGATTGTCAACAGCGGGAGCCTGGCCTCCGCGCTGCGCACAAGCACGTCCGCTGTGCCGGCGCCGGCGCGCCAGGGCGATCCCGTGCGCGCGCGCGGCGAGGAATTGTCGCGCGACCGCGCGGCGCCGGTCGGACCGGGCCGGCAGGCGGCGGTGCTGGACGTTCGCAACGTCGCCGCGACCCAGGGCTTCGCCACGTCGGATGGAGAGGAAGAATCCAAGGCGCCGATCGCCGAGATCCCCGAAGGACCGTCGGCCGCGGCGCTCGACCCGGGCGACGTCTCGGAAACCAGGGACGTCGCCTTCCCGGATCGCGAGGCCGGCGAGATCGAGGCGGAAGCCCCGGTCGAGAAGGCAAGCGCCGAGGGCGAAAAACTCCGCGACGGCGAGGAGAAGGGAGCGGACGGCCTGACCGAGGAAGATCGCCAGACGGTCCAGGAACTAAAACGACGCGACCGCGAGGTGCGATCGCACGAGCAGGCCCATCGCACCGCCGGCGGCTCCTTCGTCGGCCCGCCGCGCTTCCGCTTCGTGCGTGGACCGGACGGGCAGTTCTACGCGGCCGCCGGCGAGGTCTCGATCAATGCAACGCCGGTCGCGGGAAATCCGAAGGCGACGATCGCCAAGATGCAGGTCATCAAGCGCGCCGCCCTGGCGCCGCAGCAGCCCTCGGGCCAGGACCAGCGGGTCGCCGCCGAGGCGGAAGCGAAGATCGTCCAGGCCAAGCAGGAAATCCGCCAGCTCGAGCAGACGGAGCAGGTCGCAGCCCAGAAGAAGGAGCAGCGCAGGGCCGAACAGGAGAACCTGAAGGGCCCGCGCGCCGCCGGCGACAAGCCGGTGTTCGATCCGGAAGCCCGGTTCGACGCCAAGATCGGCGGCACCGGGCCGGCGTTTGGATCGGGGCTCGCCGGCACCGGCAACCTCGAGGTCGACGTCGCGGGCACGCTCGACGCCGGCGCGCTGTTCAATCTGGTGGCGTAGGCACGCTTTCGCGTAGGGTTTACGGGGACATGATGGCGATCGGAACAGCCAGCCGGTAACGCCTTGCCCATATCGTGTCCCCAGAAACTCGTTGGGGTGAAACTCGCCGACTTCCGCAGGCAACAAGGCCGTCCCTGGGGCGGCCTTTTTCGCGGAGATTCTTACTTGAACCCCCTCCCCCTAACCCCCTCCCTCGCTGGGGAGGGGGAACAGGTTTATCGGGTCGATATAACTTTCCCCTCCCCAGCGAGGGGGCGGGTTAGGGTGGCGGTACCTTTGGTCCTCATCCTGAGCTTGACGAAGGACGAGGTCCGTTCGGGTTGCCGGACGTTTACGCCCTAGTAAATCTGGGTATCGACGGCTTCGAGCTTGGCCTCAGCCACGGCGAGGTTAAGCGCGGCCCGGGCGCGCTCGGCCTCGTCGCTCGCCGTGGCGAGATCCTCGCGCGAATCGGCGGCCTGCCGTTCCGTCAGGGCGCGGTCGATCTCGTCGAGCTCGATCGCCTCCTCGGCCAGCACCGTGCAGCGCTCGGCCGTGACCTCGGCGACTCCGCCGGCGACGAAGTAACGGTCGGTGACCGCTCCCTCGTCCATCACCGCGACGGTGCCGGGCCGGACCGCGGTAATCGCCGGGGCGTGGCTCGCGAGGATGCCCATGTCGCCCTCCGCCCCGGGCACGACGACCATGTCGACGGCGCGCGAGAGCACCAGCCCCGCCGGCGAAACCAGTTCGAATTCGAGCTTGTCGGCCACCTCGCCTTGCCCTCCTAGGCCGCCTCGGCGGCCTCGGCCGCCATCGCCTTGGCTTTCTCGACCGCCTCCTCGATGGTGCCGACCATGTAGAACGCCTGCTCCGGCAGGTCGTCGTATTCGCCGTCGACGATCGCGCGGAAGCTCTTGATCGTGTCCTCGAGCGCCACCAGCTTGCCGGGCGTACCGGTGAACACCTCGGCGACGTGGAACGGCTGCGAGAGGAAGCGCTGGATCTTGCGCGCGCGCTCGACCGTCAGCTTGTCGTCCTCCGAGAGTTCGTCCATGCCGAGGATCGCGATGATTTCCTGCAGCGACTTGTAGGTTTGCAGCACCTGCTGCACGTCGCGCGCGGTCCGGTAGTGCTCCTCGCCGACGATCCGGGGATCGAGAATCCGGCTCGTCGAATCCAACGGATCGACCGCCGGATAGATGCCGAGCTCGGCGATCTGGCGCGACAGCACCGTGGTCGCATCCAGGTGCGAGAACGCGGTCGCGGGCGCCGGGTCGGTCAGATCGTCGGCCGGCACGTAGATCGCCTGGACACTGGTGATCGAGCCCTTCTTGGTCGAGGTGATGCGCTCCTGCAGGGCGCCCATGTCGGTGCCGAGGGTCGGCTGGTAGCCCACGGCCGAGGGAATCCGGCCGAGCAACGCCGAGACCTCGGAGCCCGCCTGGGTGAAACGGAAGATGTTGTCGACGAAGAACAGCACATCCTGGCCTTCCTCGTCGCGGAAGTATTCGGCCACGGTCAGGCCCGACAGGCCGACCCGGGCGCGGGCCCCCGGCGGCTCGTTCATCTGGCCGTAGATCAGCGCCGCCTTCGACTCGCCGTCGGGGTCGATGACCCCGGACTCGATCATCTCGTAATAGAGATCGTTGCCCTCGCGGGTGCGCTCGCCGACCCCGGCGAATACCGAATACCCGCCATGCGCCTTGGCGATGTTGTTGATCAGCTCCATGATGATCACGGTCTTGCCGACCCCGGCACCCCCAAAGAGGCCGATCTTGCCGCCGCGCGCGTAGGGCGTCAGCAGATCGACGACCTTGATGCCGGTGACCAGCTGGTCGGTCTCGGTCGACTGGTCGACGAAGGCTGGCGCCGGCTTATGGATCGGCGAGGTCTTGGTGTGGCCGACCGGCCCGCGCTCGTCGATCGGCTCGCCGATCACGTTGATGATCCGGCCCAGCGTCTCGGGCCCGACCGGCATCTCGATCGGCCCGCCGGTATCGACCACCTCCTGGCCGCGCACCAGGCCGTCGGTGGTGTCCATGGCGACGCATCGCACCGTGCTCTCGCCGAGATGCTGCGCCACCTCGAACACCAGGTTGCGGCCCTGATGGTCGACCTGCAGCGCGTTCAGGATCGCCGGCAGGTCGCCCTCGAAATGCACGTCGACGACCGCGCCCAAGACCTGCGTGACCTTACCGACAACGTTCTTCGCCATGTCCCTGCTCCTAACTCACTGAAGCGCCTCGGCCCCGGAGATGATCTCGATCAGCTCCCTGGTGATGAAGGCCTGGCGCGTGCGGTTGTAAGTGATCGTGAGATTGTCGATCAGTTCGCCGGCGTTACGCGTCGCGTTGTCCATCGCGGTCATCCGCGCACCCTGCTCGGAGGCAAACGACTCCAGCATGGCGCGGTAGATCTGCAGCGACAGATTCCGCGGCAACAGGTCGGCGAGGATCTCCTCCTCGTCCGGCTCGAATTCATAGCTCGCCCCGCCGTTGCTGTCCGGCACTTCCGCGGCTTGCGCCTCGCCGAGGCGGAACGGGATGAGCTGCTGCGGCGTCACCTCTTGGGTCAGCGCCGAGACGAAATGGTTGTAGACCACGGTACAGACGTCGAACTCGCCGGCCTCGAACAGCTCGGTGATGCGGCCCGCCACGTCGGACGCCTTGGAGAAATCGGGCGCCGGCTTGGCCAGCTCCTCGGCGGAATCGAGCATCAGCGCCTCGAACTCGCGGCGCACCGCCGCCACGCCCTTGCGGCCGACCGGAAACAGCTTGATCCGCTTGCCGCCGGCCTCGAGCTCATGCACGCGTCGGCGCAGATCGCGGATCAGGGTCGAGTTGAAGGCGCCGCAGAGCCCGCGGTCGGTCGTCATGATGACCAGCAAATGCGTCTCGTCGCTGCCGGTTCCAGCCATGAGCGGCGGTGCCCCCTCGCCGCCGGCCGCCGCCGCCAGCGAGCCCAGCATGCGCGCCATGCGCTCGGCATAGGGCCGCGCCGCGATCGCCTGCTCCTGGGCGCGACGCAGCTTCGCCGCGGCGACCATCTTCATCGCCGAGGTGATGCGCTGCGTCGACTTGACGCTGGCGATCCGGCTGCGGAATTCCTTGAGGCTGGGCATCTCTCGGCGGTTCCGACCTAAGTAGTGAAGCTCTTGGTGTGACCGTCCATGATCTCGACCAGCTTGGCCTCGGAGTCCTCCGAGATTTCCGCCTCGTCGCGGATCGCCGCTAGCAGGTCGGCGTGATTGCCGCGGACATCGTCGAGCAACGTGGTCTCGAACCGGTTGATGTCGGCGACCTCGATACCGTCGAGATAGCCGCGCACCCCGGCGAAGATCGACACCACCTGCTCCTCGACCGGCAGCGGGCTGTACTGCGCCTGCTTCAACAGTTCGGTCAGCCTGGCGCCGCGCGCCAGGAGCCGCTGCGTCGAGGCATCGAGGTCGGAGGCGAATTGCGAAAACGCCTCCATTTCGCGGTACTGGGCGAGTTCGAGCTTGATCGAGCCGGCGACCTGCTTCATCGCCTTGATCTGCGCC
>JASLSL010000232.1 GCA_030743445.1 Alphaproteobacteria bacterium | reverse complement strand
GGGATATCGAATGGGTGTTCCGGGGCCAATTCGACTTTCCGCTGTCTCCTGATCCGAAACGCGTTCGTTGGCGGAAAGTTCTTCATTCCGGAGCCATTGGGGATTCCCGGTTAACTCCGCTGCCAGCCTGTGCAAACAGGTGGGACCACATCACGACGCGGTAAAGGAGGTGCCATGAAGGCCAAATCGATCCTCGACGCCAAAGGCAACGCGGTCGTAACCACACGTCCCGAAACGATGGTTGCGGCGGCCATAAGTACAATGGGTCAAAAAAAGATCGGCGCCCTGCTCGTCTGCGAAGGAAGTGGCGACATCGTCGGCATCGTCACCGAACGGGACGTCCTGCATGGACTCGCTGAACACGGCTCGGCCCTATTGGAAATGCAGGTCGCGGATCTAATGTCGCGAGACGTCCTCACCGCCAGCCTCGACGACGAAGCGGCTACCCTGATGGCGGTCATGACCAAAAATCGCTGCCGCCACATTCCGGTGACGGAGGAAGGCGAGCTGCGTGGTCTCATCAGCATTGGCGATCTTGTAAAGAATCGCCTCGAGGAGATGGAACGGGAGTCTTCGCAGCTGCGGGACTATATCGCCCGATCTTGAGCCCGTGGTCCGATGGCCGTCGATCGCCCTCCTGTCGGTTGGTTCTCGGCGACGGGCCGATTATCGTTCCAGGCACTGGCGTATGACCTCGAGCGCGAGCTGCTGGTTCTCCGCGGTCCCGGAGACCAGGAGGACCAGCTCCTCGAGCCCAGCCTCGGCGTAGGCGCGAATTCCCTCGGCGCAGTCCGACGGGGTGCCGCCGATCGCGAAAGCGCGCACCGCCTCGTCCGAGATCAGGCTCGAGGCGGCGGCGAAGTCGCGTTTGGCGATGGCGGCGACCACGCCGTCGTGGTCGACCGCGATCCCGGATTGATCGATGTTCTCGCGAATGGCCTCATTGCGCATGACGAAGGCGATCTTCTCGCGCAACGCGTCGAAGGCCTCGCGCCGATCCCGTGACACCCCGAAGAAGACATAGCCGGCCTTGCGAAACCCCTTCAGGTCGCGGCCCGCCTTGGCGGCACCGGCTTCGCACAGGCCGAGCGAGCGTCTGACGTAGTCGACGGATAGTCCACCCGACAGCACGACGCCGTCGGCGACCCGGCCGGTGAGGTCCAGCATCTGCTTGCGCATCGCCGCGACATAGATGGGGATCGGTTGCGGCGGCTCGAACCCCATGCGCGCGCCGGCAAGCGGGTGGAGCATTGCATCTTCGCGCCGCACGGGCTCGCCCGCCCACAGGGAACGCAGGCTGTCGATGTACTCGCCCATGGCGCGCACCGGCTTGACCGGCTCGACCCCGGATTCCCGGAGGAACAGCGGGTTACCGAGGCCGACGGCGACGGCGACGCGCCCCGGGGCCGCCTCGGCCAGGGTAGCGAGCGCCATGGCGGTCGGCGTCGGGTGCCACAGATAGGGACTGACCGCGGTGGGCACGACGACCGCGTCCGTCGTGGCGGCGAGAAACCCCATCGAGGAGACCATCGCCTCCCGGTAGCCGAGGTGCTCCGCCATCCATAGGCTGCCGGCGCCAGCCTCGACGGCGCGGCGGGCGAGATCGATCGACTCCGGATAGGGGATGAAGCCGTCAAAGCTGATACCGAGGCGGATGTTCATGGCGCCGAGCTTAGCTCATGTCTGCGTTCAAGTGTAACGGCCCTTGGAACGTCCGCTGGATGGTCTCGGCCTTGGCGGGGGTGCAACCCTCTGTTATTTGTAATTTTCATTTGGTTAGGAAAATCCCATGGCTGAATACATTCCACCGGCGTTGGACTGGGTGCGTGAGCAAGTCGAATTGTATGAAAGTAGCGGAGGC
>JASLSL010000231.1 GCA_030743445.1 Alphaproteobacteria bacterium | reverse complement strand
CGAGCAGCTGGCCCGGCGGCACCTCGAGCGATATCCGGCGCAGGATCTCGGGCCCGTCGGGCCGGTAGCGGAAGGTCACGTTGTCGATCTCGATCGCGCCCTTGATCGGGGGCGGGGTCGGCCGGTTGGGATTGCGCCCGGGCTCGGTCGCGGTGTTGAGGATGTCGCCGAGGCGCTCGACCGAGATGCGCGCCTGCTGGAAGTCGTGCCACAGAGAGGCGAGGCGCAGCACCGGACCGCTGACCCGCCCGCCGAGCATGTTGAAGGCGACGAGTTGGCCCACGGTCAGATCGCCCTCGATCACCAGCTTGGCGCCGATGTAGAGGGTCAGGGCGATGGTCAGCTTGCTGATCATCTGCGCCACCTGGCTCGCGACGTTGTTGAGGTTGCTCGACTTGAAACTGGCGTTGACGTAGGCCGCGAGCTGGTCCTCCCAGCGCCGCTGCATTTCGGGCTCGACCGCCATCGCCTTCAGGGTCTCGACCCCGGCCACCGACTCGACCAGGAACGCCTGGTTGGCGGCACCCCGCTGGAACTTCTCCTCGAGCCGGCCGCGCATCACCGGGGTCACCAGCGCCGACAAGATCACGTAGAACGGCAGCAGGCCGAGCACGATCAGGGTCAGGGTCCGGCTGAACTGCCACATCACGATCAGGAAGACGAAGGTGAAGAACAGGTCGATCACCAGGGTCAGGGCCGAGCCGGTGAGAAAATTGCGGATGCTGTCGAGCTCGCGCACCCGGGCGACCGAATCCCCGGTGCGGCGCGATTCGAAATAGGCGAGCGGCAGGCCGAGCAGGTGGCGGAACAGCTTGGCCCCGAGCTCGACGTCGATCCGGTTGGTGGTGTGCGAGAATATGTAGGTCCGGAGCGTGCCGAGGATGACCTCGAAGACCGACACCACGAGCAAGCCGATCACCAGAACGTCGAGGGTCGTCAGCCCGCGATGGACCAGCACCTTGTCGATCACGACCATGAAAAACAGCGGTGTCACCAGCGCGAAGATCTGGACGAAGAACGAGGCGACCAGGACCTCGCTAAAGAGGCGCTTGTAGCGCACGATCGCCGGCACGAACCAGCGGACGTCGAACTTGCCGCCGCGGCCCAGGGGGCTGGCGCGCCGTGCGACCAGCACCAACTCGCCGGACCAGGCCTGCTCGAACTCCTCTCGGCTGAGCGTCAGCGGGCGCTGTTGGAGCGGGTCCTGGACCAACGCCTTGTCGCCGTCGACCTGGGCCAGAATGACGAAACGGCCGTCGCCAAGGCGGGCGATCGCCGGCAGCGGCGTCTTCTCGAGCCGCAGCCAGGTCGTGCCGATCGACCGTGCCTTGAGCCGCAGCCCCTTCGCCGCGCGCAGCAATTGCGTCGCGTCGAGCGGTTGCCCCGGGCGGCCGTATTCGTGGCGAATTTGCGCCGGATCGCCGGGCATGCCGAAGAACCGCAACAGGATGACGAGACACGCCGCCCCGGTATCCGGGGCGCCGCCCTGCTGGCTGTCTTGCGTTTCGCTTGCCGCTTCCGGTGTATCGGGCGCCACGTCCCCCTCCGGGTTCGGTTCGCGGCATTCTCCCTTATCGAGGCGTCAAAAGTAAAATTACCGGCGGCCGCCCTCTAGTCGTCGCCTAATCGTCCCCCGGCATGATGCGGATGAACCGCCCGCGCCTTTCATATTCGATCTCGGCCTCGCGGGCGGCCGTGTCGGCCGCACCGTCGCCGAGCGGGAAGATCGCCATTTCGGTGACTTGCGGGAAGATGGGGTTGTTCTCGCGCTCGCCGTCGAACATGCGGAAGAAGGTCGGCCCGCGCTCGACCTCCAGGATCCACGGCCGCATCGCCTCGTCGAGGAAGATGTCGATGCCGACGATCTTCGGCCCGTAGGCGTAGCGCTGGCCGTGCGCCGCCTGTCGCTCATAGAGGCCGATGTGCCCGATCAACTCGACGACCTCGACCGCCTGGGCCTGCAGCTTCTCCCACAACTCGCCCGGGTCGAACCCGGCCTCGGCGATGTAGTTCATGAGCTCGGGGAAGCGCCACATGCTGTTGGCGTTGCCCATCACCCGCGCGGTCTCCTCGATCAGGTCGGTGCGGTCGCTGAAGATGCCGAGGTGGCCGACATGCATCGGCAGGTCGCCGAGCTTGTCCCGCCCCTTGTCGTAGGCCTGGAGCGAGAACCGGGCGCTGCCGCCGTGAAAGAGGTAGACCCGCGGCGGGGAGACCGAAGTCACCAGCAGGCTGATCCGGAAGCTCGCCTTGCGGCCGCGAAACAGGAACGGGTCGCCGAGGTAGCGCTGCACCAGCCAGCCGGCCTCGCGCGAGGCCTCCTCGGGAAATTCGATCAGGCGCAAGCCATGGCCGTTGTGCATGTTGTTCGGCTTGACCATCCAAATGCCCGGGTCGCGCCCGTGGGCCTCGGCGAAAGCAGGGTAGTCGTCCGGCATGACATAGGTCGCCGGCAGGCCGGCGAAGGCCGCCGGATCGACCTCACGGCGGTAGGTCTCGACGTGCTTGGCCAAGAGCGCCTTGTCGTCGACCTCGATCCAGCCGTCGAAGTCGTAGCCCTGGAAGAACCCCAGGAGGGCGCGGACCGAAGGGTAATTACTATGTAGCATTTGGGTAAGGTTTTCCGCCCACTCGTCGGCCTGGCCGAAGTCGCCGGTCTCGCGCAGCGCCTGCATCAGCGAGAACACGGCGCTGGCGTCGGCCGGCTCGACCTCGAGCACCTGGCGATAGAGCGGGATCGCGTCCGCCGGCCGGCCGAGCCGGTGGTGGCAGCAGCCGGCCAGCACCCGCGACTGTTGGCGCTCGCGCGGCGCGGTCGCGGCCGCCGCGAGGAAATGCTCGAGCGCCGGCTCCAGGCCGCCGAGCTGGCAATGGGTGATGCCGAGGTTGAAATGCGCCGCGTCGCTCGTGGGGCGCAATCGCAAGCTCTCGGCGAGACACACCAAGGCGCCCTCGAAGTCGCGCAGGCGGTTGCAGACGAAGCCGCGGAACATATGGGCGTCGAAACTGTCCGGATGGCGCCGCACGAGCTCGGCCGCGCGCGCGCCGGCCTCGATCATGCCGGTCTCGACCAGCTCCGAGATGCGCTCGATCTCGGCCTGGACTTCGCCTTCGGCTGGCGACGCGCGGTCGTCGGTCATGACTGCCCGTCCTCCTTCCCCGCCCATCTAATCTCCGGGTAGTGTCTCGGTTTGAAATCCGCCGGGGTTGTTACCCTATCGCCGGGCAGCCGGCGTACCCATATGCTTAGCGCAAAGCAATGGAACAGAAGGTCAGTTTAATGCTGTACTCAGAAATTCGTAAATGGCACTGGGCTATTTCATGGGACAATCCCCTACCAGCTGATTCATCGGGGATGCTAAATGGCTTAGCTTCGCTTGGTAATGTCACGACGATACAGACCAAGACAACCGTAATCCTGGCTCCGAAAACTGGTGTGACGTGGCAAAAGATCAGACAAACGATCGTTGCCAACCTTCACCCTCAAATCGGGAATGCTTTTTATGTGAACCTGCGGTCCAAGAACGCGTTTCAATGGGGAAGCAAGACACGTCACAAATGGAAGGCCATAACCTAAAAGCCTAACGGCCCAAACGGCGAGAAGCGACTCGCCAATGTTGTTGATGCTGCTAATGAAT
>JASLSL010000230.1 GCA_030743445.1 Alphaproteobacteria bacterium | reverse complement strand
ACTCCTCGACCGGCGCCAGTTCCGGTCGCTCCAGATAGGCGCGCAGGAAGTCGTCGGTCACCCTGAGGTTGCCGTCGCCGTCGTGTTCCAGCAGACCATAGCCCGAGCCCTTCCAGAATTCAGCCATTGTCGTCCTCGACGATGTTCCAAATCTTCGCGTGCTCGGGCTCGCCCGGCGTCTGGACCGCCGAGAACCGCTCGATCACGCCCGCCTCGCCCGGCTCGCGTTCGACCCTGAGCAGCGTGTGGAGCTTGTGCTCGCAGAGCCCGGCGGCGAACTCGACCTCTTCCTCCGCCACCGGCAGGGCCGCCGCCCGGTCGGGCGCGCCATACTCGGCGACGAAATGGTCGGCCAGCGCCGTGACCACCGCCTCGACCTCCTCGTTCGTGGCCTCGGCGACCTCGACGAAGGTCGCACGGCCGAAACTGAAGGTGCCGAGGAAGCCGCAGGCATAGGCCTGCTTGCCCTTGCCGTCGAGCGTCTCGAAATCGACATCGGAGAAGGCGAACGCGCCCGAGACCGCCCACTCGCCGGGCCGCGCGGCGCGCTCGAAGACGTTGTCGTCGGAACTGTCGAGCCGGATGGTCCGCGGCAATCGCATCCCGCGCTCCCCGCCGCCGCTCACAGACCGAGCGCATCGAGCAGGCCCAGGGTTTTGCGCTTTCTCCCGGGCTTGAGAATCAATCCGCCGAACTCGTCGAGCCCGACCAAGACGCCGGTCACCTTCTCGCCGCCGAACTCGACCGTTACCTGGAGATCCTTCCGTGCCTCGGTCGCGCGCAAGGACCAACTGTCGGCGATCGGCTTGAACCCCTCGTCGAGCCAGCGGTTGACCCAGGTCAGGAAATACCGGCCGAAGCTTTGCAGCAGTTGCCCCGGCGTGGTGTCGTAGGAGCCCTCGAAATGCAACGTCGTTCCCGCCTCCTTCAGCCTCGCGTCGCCGTCGGGCGGCCCCATGATCCCGATCCGCGGATTGATCACGATCCAGCCGGGCGTGTCGGCCCTCGTGGTGCCCTCGGGGAGGTGGATATCGACCTTGCCGATCTCGCGGTCGTTGGCGGTGACCACGTTGGGCCATTCGTAGCCGACCTTGGTTCCGGGCTCGCTCGTCGCCGACAGCGCGTCGGCGAGCGCCATTACCGCGACCAGCACGACGAGCGCCGATTGCTCGAGCGGTTGCTCGGCGGACAGCACCACCGCACAGTCGAACACGTTTTCGCGCTTGCTGCAGACGATCGTGCCGTCTTCGGCCTCGCCCCCGCCGGCGAGCCGCAAGGCATGCGACGTCGCGTCGGTATAGGGCGACACCTCGACCAGGCTATAGGCCGGCGGAAGGGTGAGTTCCTCTTCGTCCTTCAACATAAATAGCTCGCGCGCCTCCCCCACCGGCTCGGAATACCGCGGCATGGTCTTTGCCGCGCGCGCCGAGGTCAAGGGCGGAAAAACCCTCGTATCCATGGGGGGTTGGCCAACACCCGGTTTGACTTCCCGGGCGGGTCGGATAAAACGTGCGTCGCCGAGGCACGGTCTGGAACGCCACCCGATGAGCAACCTGCTGGACACCAAGGGCCTGCATTGCCCGCTGCCCGTCTTGAAGGCGCGCAAGACGCTGAAGGGCATGGCGGCCGGTGAAATCCTAACTGTCGAGGCGACCGATCCCGCGTCTTACATCGACTTCCACCATTTCTGCGACACCACGAGCCACGAATTGGTCGAGCATTCGGAAGCCGACGGCGTCTTCACATACGTCATCCGCCGTGGGGATTAGGGCTACGCCCTAGCGCACGGTGCGCGCGATCACCTTCTGCAGGGTCAACCCCTGGACCACGATCGAGAACACCACGACGCCGTAGGTCGCGGCGAGCAGCACCGGCTTCGCCGCCGTCTCGGGCATCGCCAGCGCGAGCGCCACCGAAATGCCGCCGCGCAACCCGCCCCAGGTCAGCACCGGGATGGCGCCCTTGGTGAACTCGCGGCGAAGGCCCAACACGGTCAGCGGGACCGACACGCTGATGAAGCGCGCGGCGAGCACCACCGGCACCGAGATCACCATCAACAGCGCTATCTTGCCCGAGAACGCCAGGGTCAGGACCTCGAAGCCGATGATCAGGAACAGCACCGCGTTGAGGATTTCGTCCAACAGCGACCAGAAATTCTCGACGTGCAAGCGGGTCGTCTCGCTCATCGCGAAGCGGGTGCCGTGATTGCCGATCAACAGACCGGCGACGACCATCGCGATCGGCCCCGAGACGTGGATCTGGATCGCCACCGCATAGGTCAGCATCACCAGCGCCAGGGTGATCAGGACCTCGAGCACATAGTCGTCGATCGATTTCATCGCCTGGTAGGCAATGTACCCGGCGGCGAAGCCAAGCACCGCCCCGCCGACCGCCTCGAGCAGGAACAGCTTCACCACGTCGAGGGCCGAGAGCGAGGCCCCGCCTGCCTCGCCGGCAAGCGCGATCGCCACCATGATGGTGAACACCACGACGCCGACCCCGTCGTTGAACAGGCTCTCGCCGGCGATCTTGGCCTCCAGCGTCTCGGGCACATGGAGGGTCTTGAGGATGCTTAGCACCGCGACCGGATCGGTCGGCGAAATCAGCGCGCCGAACACCAGACACCAGATTAGCGGAATGTCCGCCCCGACGAGGCCGGCCACCAGGTAGGTCGCATAACCGACGAGGAAGGTCGAGATTAGCACGCCGACGGTCGCGAGCGAGCCGATCGCCCATTTGCGCCGGACCAGGTCGTCGAGGTCGACATGCAGCGCCCCGGCGAACAGCAGGAAGCTCAACAGCCCCTTCATCAAGGTCTCGTGGAAGTCGATCCGGTCGACCACCGAGCGCATCGCGGCGTGAAAGCCGAGCCCCGGGATCGCCGCGTCGAGCGCGATCACCGCGAGCGAGGCGGCGAGCGCGATGACGACGAGGCCGATCGTCTGCGGCAACTTGAGCCAGCGGTGGTTGACGTAGCCGAAGACCGCGGCGAGCGCGATGACGACGGCTGCGAGGTCGAAGACGCCGGCGCTCATGGACCCGCCGGCGCCCTAAGGTACCGCCGCACGGTCAGCCGGTCTTGCCGCACAACTCCATCAGCCGGGACGGATCGGCCGCGTCCTCGAAGCCGCCGACGATGTCGATGA
Organism: Alphaproteobacteria bacterium; assembly: GCA_030743445.1. Classification (GTDB taxonomy): domain Bacteria; phylum Pseudomonadota; class Alphaproteobacteria; order UBA8366; family UBA8366; genus JASLSL01. The sequence goes on along the minus strand of JASLSL010000230.1, from coordinate 3,427 downwards.
CCTCGCGGCTCCCGGCCTCGCCGATCAGGGGCGACGCCAGGCTGTCGAACTTCTCCGACAGGCGCCGCCACTGGCGGTCGCTGTCTTCCTCGGGCCGCCAGACCTCGGCCAGCTCGCGCAGCACCACGCCGTCGGCGAGATGGACCGTCACCTCGGAGATCTTCTTGCCCATATCCTCCTTCGGCACGACGGTGATCTTCTCGTAGAGCGCCACCATCGCCGGGTCGTTGACCTTGTCGTCGACATAGGACGCGATCGCCGCGGTTTTCTCGCCGCCGAGCGCCAGCGCCGTGGTGTAGCGCAGGCTGAACTTGCCCTCGAGCCCGGTCTTCGGTTCCGGAATGCCGCAGACGTTCATGTTGCGCGCGTCGACCGCGACGTCGACCCGCTCGATCGCATCCGGGTCGATATCATGCGCCGCGCGGATCTTCAGCGCCGCCTCGATCGAGGCATGGGTGCCGTAGCACGCCGCGTGGTACTTGAAGAGCGTGTCGGCGATCTCGTAGCGCTCGCCGATCCCCTCGAGCGCCTCCTCGACCGCGGCGTCGTCGCTTTGGGTGAAGGCGAGGCCCTGGTGGCGCTCCAGCGCATCCTCGCGCGAGGTGAAGCCGCGCCCGGCGAGCTGGGCCGCGAACAGCCCGTTCTGCGCCGCCTTGCCGGCGTGCAGCGGCTTGCACATGGTGCCGAACATCGACTTCAGGCCGGCCGCTTGCGTTGCCGCGATGCCGAAGGCGATGGCGCAGGTCTCGGCGTCGAGCCCCATCGCCCGCGCCGCGCCGGCCGCCGCCCCGAAGGTGCCGACCGTGGCGGTCGAATGCCAGCCGCGCTCGTAATGGCTGTCGCCCATATAAGCGCCGATCCGGCACTCGGCCTCGAAGCCGGCGACCACGGCGGCCAGCACGTCCTTGCCGGCGAGCCCGTCCTTCTCGGCGATCGCCAGGACCGCCGGGAACACCGGGACCGAGGGATGGCCGTGCATGTTCGACTGCACGTCGTCGAAGTCGAGCGCGTGGCTGGCGCTGCCGTTGATCAGCGCCGCCTGGCCCAGGCTGGTCTTGCGGCCGTCGCCGACGATGGTGGCGTGCTCGCCGCCGCCCTCGGCCATCGCCTGCTCGATCAGGATCTGCGCCAGGGGCTCGATCGAGCCCGCCAGCGTCACGCCGAGCCAGTCGATCAGACAGTGCTTGGCGCGCTCGACCACGTCCTTCGGCAGGGCGTCGAACGCGACACCCATGCTGTTCTCGGCGAGGATTCTGGTGATATCGGTGTGTTGGGTTTCCTTGGTATGCAGCTGTGACATGAGAGACCTTTCTGCCCCTTGGCCATTCCCTTTGGCCGTTCCCCATGGGCGTCCGCCCGACGCCGTGAATTCGTTACCCGGATTCTGGCACAGCCGGCCCGGAATTGTCCATCGAGGGTGGGCGCCCTACCGACCTCGCCGATTTCCCGCCGAGCGGCTATAGTCGGCCGCTTGCGGCCCAGTCGGCGCTGCACCGGTTCTACTTGAACTTTATTCGGGCCTTGGGGGGTCATGCTTCGGTACGCGATTACGTTATTTGCGGGATCGCTTGCGTTGGCGGGGACGGCACTCGGCCTCGAGCCCGGCGAGACCTTCCGCGACTGCGCCGATTGTCCCGAGATGGTGGCGATCCGGGCAGGATCGTTCACCATGGGCTCAACCGCCGCCGTGACCAAGCGCGAGGGCATCCCCGACAAGCGCGCGGCGCGCGAGCGCCCGCGCCACCGGGTCGAGTTTGCGCGGCCGTTCGCGATCGGCAAGTACGAGGTGACGCGCGGCGAATACGCCGCTTTCGTGGCGGCGGCGGACCATGCCGGCGCCGGCTGCAAGTACTGGACCGGCGACAAGTTCGAGATCGACAAGGCGAGGAGCTGGCGCAACCCGGGCTACAAGCAGACCGATGGCCACCCGGCGACGTGTATAAGCTGGGATGATGCCAAGGCGTACGTCGCGTGGCTCTCCGACAAGACCGGCAAACGATACCGCCTGCCGTCGGAGGCCGAGTGGGAATATGTCGCCCGCGCCGGCGCCGATTACGCGCGCTGGTGGGGCGATGACGCGTCCGACGCCTGCAATTTCGCCAACGTTTACGACATGGCGGGCGGCAGGGCGCGACCCTTCACCGCGATGACCGCGCACGACTGCAATGACGGGCACGCCGCCACCTCGCCGGTCGGTAGCTACAGCGCCAACCATTTCGGCGTGCACGACACGGCGGGCAACGTGTGGGAGTGGGTCGAGGACTGCTGGCACAAGACCTATGCCGGGGCGCCAAGCGACGGTGGCGCGTGGACCGGCAGCGGGCGGTGCGGCCAGCGCGTCCTGCGCGGCGGATCGTGGATCAGCATCGCCCGCTTCGTGCGCTCGGCCAACCGCAGCAAGATCGACACCGAGCTCAGGATCTACCGCAACGGCTTTCGCGTGGCGCGGCCGCTGCCGCGTTAGCGCCTCCTAATCTTAGGTCCGGCGATGCTTGCGCGCGAGCATCAGGGCCGGAACCATCGCGAACAGGCTCATGATCGCGATGGCGATGAAGCCGTCCTGGAAGCCCAGCGTGTTGGCCTGGGCGTAGACCACCTCGCCGAGGTAGTTGAGCGCGACCGGCTCGTGCAGCGCGTTCGGGATGCCTTCCTCGCCAAGCACCCGCCTGACCGCCTCCAGCATCTCGCGGGTCGCGGTGTTGGCCGAGGTCTGGGTCGAGGCGAAGGCCTCGCCGTGGAACTGGATGCGGCGCTCCAGCACGACAACCAGCGCATTGATCCCGATCGACCCGCCAAGCATCAGGCTGAGATTGACCGTGCCCGCCCCCTGGTCGAGCTGCGCTGGCGGCAGCGCCTTCAGCGCCGCGCTGTTGACCGCCGGGGTCACCATGGCGACCCCGACCCGGCCGATCAGCAGATAGAACGCGATGGTCCAGAATACCGTGTCGACGTCTGCGTCAGCCATCAGGACGACGCTGAACGCGAAGATCACCATGCCCGCGGTGATCACGATATGGGGCGGAAAGTGGTCCGCGAGCCGGCCCGTCAGCGGCAGGACGAAGGCGGCGATCAGGCTGCCCGGCAGCAGCAGCGAGCCCGCCACCGTCGGGGTATAGCCCTGAACGATCTGGGCGAAGACCGGGAAGATATAGACCGTCGCGAAGCTGCCGAATCCGAACAGGAACGAGATCGAAACCGCGGTCACGAAGCGCGAATTGCGAAACAGGTTGAGGTCGAGCAGGTTCGACTCCTCGCGCATCTGCGAGAGAACGAATCCCGCGCCCGTGGCGAGCATGACGACGAACAGCGTCAGGTTCTTGTCGGAACCCCAGCCGTCGCGCTGGCCGTTGGCGATGCCGGTCATCAGGCAGAACACGAAGGTGCACATCAGGCCGTAGCCGAGATAGTCGAACGGCCCGGCGGGCTT
>JASLSL010000229.1 GCA_030743445.1 Alphaproteobacteria bacterium | reverse complement strand
GCGTTGCGGGCGCCGACGACGGCGACGGCGCGGCGTTGCAGCAGGTGTGCATGGCCGAGCACCGCGAGCACCGGCGGCGCGCCCTCCGCCGCCGCCAGCACGGCCGGGTAGTCGGCCTCGCCGATATGGATCAATTCCGCGCCGATCTCCCGCAGCGCGTCGAGTTCGCGCTCGGCCACCGCGCTGGGGCAGAGCTTGAGCGGGCGTCGCCGGCCGCCACGGCTCGCGAGTTCGGGTAGTGCGCCGAGCGCCGCCGTCGCTGAGCCGAACCGATCCAACAGTTGGCGGAAGGTGATCGGGCCGACGTTCTCGCTGCGGATCAGGCGCAGGCGATCGAGGCGTTCGGCGTCCGAAATCAGCGCCGATTCGTGTCCATCGATTTGGCTGTCATGCGAATGCATGACGGCGCTATGGAAGGATCAGGCCTGTTTTGCCCCGATCTTGGGCTCCTTGCCCTTGAGCAAGCGCCGGATATTCGCGTGGTGGCGCAGCCAGATCAGGACCGCCATGACGCCCGCGACCTCGGCGATCTGGAATTCCTGCATCAGATAGGCATAGACCGGCGCCAAGCCGACCGCGACGAGCGCCGAGAGCGAAGAGTAGCGCAGCGCCAGCGCGACGACGGCCCAAGTGACGCAAGCGAGGCCGCCGACCGGAAACGCGAGGCCGAGCAAGGCGCCGAGGGTCGTCGCCACCCCCTTGCCGCCGCGGAACTTGAGCCAGATCGGAAACAGGTGCCCGAGCACCGCGCCGAGTGCGGCGATCGCTGCGATGTCGGGCCCATAGCGCCAGCCGATCAGGACCGCCACCAGCCCCTTGCCGAGGTCGAGCAGCACAGTTGCGGCGGCCAGGTCCTTGCGGCCGGTGCGCAGCACGTTGGTCGCGCCGATGTTGCCCGAGCCGATATCGCGGATGTCGCCGAGCCCGGCGACCCGCGTCACCAACAGGCCGAACGGAATCGCCCCGATCAGGTAGGAGATGGCCAACGCCGCCAGGAAATAGGGCAGGGCCTGTCCCCAGTCGATCGGATCGGGCACGGCTCAGCCTTCCGGTCGATCGGCGGGGACGCCGTCGCGGACGGGAACGCCGTCATGGATGGGAACGCCGTCGACCGCCGTGCGAACCGCGCGGCCCTGCACCGGCCGGCCGTCGAAGGGCGAGTTCTTGGACTTGCTGAGGAAGCTCTTCTCCTCGATCCGCCACGGCAGGTCGGGATCGAACAGCACCAGGTCGGCGGGCGCGCCGGCCTCGAGCCGGCCGCTTTCGAGTCCGAGCAGCGTCGCCGGGGCCGAGGTCAGCTTGGCGAGCGCCTCCAGGAGGGTCAGCTTGCCGTTGTGGTAGGGCTCCAGCGTCAGCGGCAGCAGGGTCTCGAGCCCGATCACGCCCGCGGCCGCGTGGTTGAACGGTAAACGCTTCGAGTCTTGGTCATGCGGCGCGTGGTCGCTGGCGACTATGTCGACGGTGCCGTCGACAAGGCCTTCGACCACCGCTTCGCGGTCGGCCTCGGAGCGCAAGGGCGGCGACACCTTGGCGAAGGTGCGATAGTCGCCGACCGCGCTCTCGTTGAGCGCGAAATAGTGCGGGGCGGTGTCGCAGGTCACCGGCAGGCCCTGCTTCTTGGCCCGGCGGATCGCATCGATCGCGCCTGCCGTCGAGAGATGCGCCGCGTGATAGCGCCCGCCGGTGATCTCGACGAGGCGAATGTCGCGCTCGACCACCATGGTCTCGGCTTGCGCCGGGATGCCCATCAGGCCGAGCCGGCTCGCGATCTCGCCCTCGTTCATCACGCCGCAGGCGGCGAGGCTCGGCTCTTCCGGGTGCTGCACGATCAGCAGGCCGAAGCCGCTGGCATAAGACAACGCCCGGCGCATCACCATGGCGTCGGCGACCACCTCGGTGCCATCGGTGAAGGCGACCGCGCCGGCTTCCGCCAACAGCCCCATCTCGGTCAGTTGCGATCCCTCGGTGCCCTGGGTGATGGCGCCGTAGCACAGCACCTTGACCCGTCCATGGCCGCGCGCGCGCCGGGCGATGAACTCGACGATCGAGACGTCGTCGATCACCGGCGTGGTGTTGGGCAGCGCCACCATGGTGGTAATCCCGCCGGCCGCGGCGGCGGCGCCCGCGGTCGCGATCGTCTCCTTGTGCTCCGCACCCGGCTCGCAGAGGTTGACCCGCATGTCGATCAGGCCGGGCGCGAGACAGAGCCCCTCGCAATCGATCGCCTCGACGCCTTTGGGTGCGCCACCCTTGAACACTTTGGCGCCGAGCTTGGCGATCCGGCCGTCCTCGACCAAGAGCCCGCCGGCCGTGTCGAGTCCGCTCGCCGGGTCGAGGAGGCGGGCATTGAGGTAGGCGGTTTTCATCGGCGTTTTCAGTCGGCGTTGCCCGTCTGCTCCCGGGTCAAGGCGTCGAGGCAGGCCATGCGCACGGCGACACCCATCTCGACCTGCTCGCGGATCACCGAACGGTCGATGTCGTCGGCGAGCTCGGAGTCGATCTCCACACCCCGGTTCATCGGGCCCGGGTGCATCACCAACGCGTCCGGCTTGGCCACCGCGAGCTTCTCGCGGGTCAGGCCGAAGAAACGAAAATACTCGCGGGTCGAGGGCACGAACATGCCCTGCATGCGCTCGTTCTGCAGGCGCAGCATCATCACGATGTCGCAGTCGCGGAGGCCGTCCTCCATGTCGTGCGTCACTTCGATCCCGAAACGTTCGACCGCGCACGGCATCAGGGTCGGCGGGGCGACGACGCGGACCGCGGCCCCCATGGTGGTCAGCAAGTGGATGTTCGAGCGCGCGACCCGGCTGTGCAGGATGTCGCCGCAGATCGCCACGGTCAGGCCCTCGATGCGGCCGCGCCGGCGGCGGATCGTCAGGGCGTCGAGCAGCGCCTGGGTCGGGTGCTCGTGCATGCCGTCGCCGGCGTTGATCACCGAGCAGTTGACCTTCTCCGACAGCAGCTTGACCGCGCCCGCATCCGGGTGGCGCACGACCAGCACGTCCGGGTGCATGGCGTTCAGGGTCATCGCGGTGTCGATCAGGGTCTCGCCCTTTTTGATGGCGCTCTGCGAGACCGACATGTTCATCACGTCGCCGCCGAGCCTTTTCCCGGCGAGCTCGAACGAGCTCGAGGTCCGGGTCGAGGTCTCGAAAAAGAGGTTGATCACGGTGCGCCCGCGCAACAGGTCGGTCTTCTTGTCGGGCTTGCGGTTCTGCTCGACGTAAGAGTCGGCGAGATCCAGCAGGAAGGAAATATGTTCCGGCGACAGCCCCTCGATCCCGAGGAGATGACGATGCGGGAAGCGATAGACGGCCTCTTCGGCCGCTTGACGCGGTGCTGTCATTAAAGGGGGACTATACCCGGCCCGGCGGCAAAGGCAAGGTGGCGGGGGTGGGGGGTGCGCTTTACCCCGCCGCGCGTTTGACCAGCTCGCGCGAGAGCGCGATGAACTCGTCGAGGTGTTTCTGGTCTTCGGCCGAAATTTCCTCCGACATCGAGACCTCGATGCTGTTGCGATGGTCGCGGATCAGCTGGATCGCGAGGTCGTCCGGCTCCTCGATCGTCTCCAAATAGGCGTGCAAGCTATCGGCGACCACCGAGGCGATCTCGTAGCCGTAAGTCCCGGCGTTGCCCTTGAGTTCGCGCGCCAAGGTCCGCAGACGGTTCAGCGCCGCCTCGCTATCGCCGGCGGCCCCGGCCAGCTCGGCGAGCGTCTCGTCGAACACCTTGGTAAGTTCCTCGCGCACCGCCTCGCCGAGCCTCGGTTTCAAGGTCTCGACCGCCTTGTCGGCCCTTGTCAGCCGGCGTTCCAGTTCCGGATCGAACTTCATCCCGTTTCCTCCTGCGCCTCGCTCTCTTCGCCCGCGGGTTCGGCCGCCGCCTCGCCGTTCTCTTCGCCGCCGGTCTCGCCCGAGTCCCCGTCGCCCTCGACGCCGCGGCGCTCGTCTCCCTTGAAGTTCTCGTCCATTTGCTGGCGGCGGTCGGGACCGATGTAGGACTCGGCTTGGACCGTCGCGCGCGGATTTTCCATCACGTAGGCGATGTGCTGCAGCAGCACCCGCGGCGAGAACGGCTTGACCAACAGGTCGTTGGCGCCGGCGCTGCGCGCCCGCTCGACCATCTGCCGGTCGGCATAGGCGCTGAGCAGGATCACCGGCAACTCGGCGTGGCGCCCATTGTCGACGCGGCGCATCTCGTGGATGAAACGAGGCCCTTCCTTCGGGTCGTTGTCGCAATCGACGAGCGCGATGTCGGGCTCCTGCATCTCCAACTCGACCATCGCCTGCTCGGTACTCGCGGCCCCCTTGACGTTGGGAATGCCGAGCATGCGCAGCACGGTGAGGATCAGCGTGCGCATGCTGAGATTGTCCTCGACCAATAGCACGCGGATCTGTTCGCAGAGTTCGGGGGTGAGCTTTTGGCTGAGGAGTGCCGACATCGTGATCAGTGTATAGCCGTTCGCCGCGCCTATTGCGACTTGGGTTATGGATTGTTGTGGCCCGATCCGTTCACGTCAATACCGCGTTACGTCGATACCGCAGCCGCCATCAGAGGTTGGCGAGGGCGTCCAAGGCGCCTTGCAGGATGTAGGCGGCAGCCATCTTGTCGACGACCTCGCCGCGGCGCTTGCGGGTCATGTCGACCTCGTCGACCAAAAGCCGTTCGACCGCGGCGGTCGACAGGCGCTCGTCCCAGAACGCGATCGGAATGTCGCCGCGTTGCAACAGGTTGGCGGCGAACTGCCGGGTCGACTGGCAACGCGGCCCCTCGCTGCCGTCCATGTTGACCGGCAGGCCGATGACCAGGCCGCCGACCTCGCGCTCGGCGATCAGGGCCTCCAGCGCCTCGGCGTCCTTGGTGAACTTGCCGCGCGCCAAGGTCTCGAGCGGCGAGGCGACGGCGAATCCCGAATCCGAGATCGCGAGCCCGATCGTCTTCGAGCCGAGATCGAGCCCCAGCAACCGCCGGCCCGGCGCCACCGCATCCTTCAGTTGGCTGAGTTCGACGATCGCCATCGGCGCCCCTCATAGACGGCTTATCGCCCGGCGTCCACTGCTTGCGGCCCCACTTGCCGCCCCACTTGCCGCCCCACTTGCCGCTGTGGGGGGCCGGTGATAGCTTCCGCGCGACCCTGCAAGCCCCAAATACCAGCCCAAGACGACCCGCCCATGGCCATCGACAAGGATACTGTCGCCAAGATCGCCCATCTCGCCCGGATCAAGGTGCCGGACGCGGATTTGGCGCCGCTCGCCGCCGAACTCGACAACATCATCGGCTGGGTCGAGCAGCTCGCCGAGGTCGAGACCGACCATGTGGCGCCGATGACCTCGGCGGTCGAGGCGGTGCTGCCCGAGCGCGCCGACGAGGTGACCGACGGCGGCTATGCCGACCGGGTGCTGGCCAACGCGCCGGACGAGGCGCAGGGCTTCTTCACGGTGCCCAAAGTGATCGAGTGATGGCCGGGTTGTTGGACATGACCGTTGCGGCGGCGCGCGACGCGCTCGAGGCCGGCGAGATCAAGGCGACCGAGCTGACACAGGCCCATATCGGCGCGCTCGAGGCGATGCGCGACCTCAACTGCTTCGTCACCGAGACGCCGGACCGCGCGATGGAAATGGCCGAGGCGTCGGACGCGCGGCTCGCCAAGGGCGAGGGCGGAGCGATGGAGGGCATTCCGCTCGCGATCAAGGACCTGTTTTGCACCGAGGGCCTGCTGACCACCGCCGGCAGTCACATCCTCGACGGCTTCACCCCGACCTACGAGTCGACCGTCACCGCCAATCTTTGGTCCGCCGGGGCGGTGATGTTGGGCAAGACCAACATGGACGAGTTCGCCATGGGCTCGTCCAACATCACGAGCTATTACGGCCCGGTCGAGAACCCGTGGCACGGGTCGGAAGCGCCCGAGAGGAAGCTGGTGCCGGGCGGC